>DASRND010000007.1 GCA_035647615.1 Bacteroidales bacterium
TTCCACATTTGCTTCATCACGTGCCAGCTCGCGATAAACTACTTTAATGGCTACCTTTTGCCCGGTTATGGCATTTTGCCCTGAGTACACCACACCCATCCCACCATCTGCTATCCTCGATTGCGGATCGCGGGGATCGAATGAATAGGAGCCGTTTATACCTGTTAGAAGAATTTCCATATTATTGTATTTTTACCACTATTGTACCTGCAATTTTATCGTGAAGTGCCTGATGTTTGGTATCACCTAACATTGTTAAAAAGCCAATCATTAGCAATGCTGATGACAAAAGGTATCCAAAAAGCCTTGCCCATACTTGTCCCTTTGAAGGATAGGTTCGGGTTTTTTCGTCGAGGTAGATAATTCCCATCGCTTTTCTTCCAATGGTGTAGCCTTTCTTTGAAATGGGGACTGCATAATACAGATGCGTGATGATTAAAAGCGCAACAATAAAAAGCAGTTGTCCAAAAATAATATAGCTATAATAGAGGTACGAACCCATTATAAATCTAAGCATTATCAGGATGGGAATAGAAATCAAACCCATTATTAAACCATCCAGTAAATACCCCACCAGCCTTTCCCCAAAGGAAGCATACTGTGTAGTATCAAGTTGTTTTTTTAATGGTACGCTATTGTTGGGGTTTTCTTCAAAAGGTGCGTGTTTTACGATTTCTTCTTTTTTAAAAGCTGTCAATACATTTTGAATACTTGGGTGCGTTAAGCGAAACTGCAGTCTTTTCCCAAGCATAATGCTGCTACTCAAGTCAACTTTTACCGCCTGATTAATCCTGTTGCCATTTATGAAAGTTCCGTTTGTCGAATTCAGGTCTTCAATATAAACCAGACCATTTTCAACGATTATCCGGCAGTGGGTGCTACTCACCGTATTGGTACTGTCATTTATAATAATTGGGGTTTCACCCGTATTGCAGCTTGGGCTTCTGCCCACAATGAATACAAATTTTTTCATAAGATTTTTATAAATCAGTTACAGTGCCATCTTTAATATCTTTATCGTAAGCAGGATAATCATAGGGAGAGGATCTTTTGTGAGGGTCGTGCAGTTCCTTTACAATATTACTTAGGCCCTGAAGAGTTTTTAGCTTAAGCGTAACCTTATCGATGATGATTAACAACAGTTCGTAATCACCAATTTTAATAATGTCTCTGTCGTTTAATTCCCGGGGTTGGTATTCAATGTCCTCTTTATTTACGAATACTCCATTTGTTGAGTTTTCATCCTTGATGACAAACATCAATCTGTTGTCATTTTTACTTCTTCGCACATTCAACAAGGCATGTCTGTCTGATACAGTAGGTAATTTGAGAATTATATTATTATCGGCAAACTTGCCAATTAAGTTTCGGCCTTCCCTGATGAGCCAGTATTCACCAGGCTCTGATGTAGTGTAGGAAACCAAAAAGCCCACAAGGTTTCGCTCTTCGATCTTTTCAGGGTTCCTATCTGATCCGGAAATTTGCGTGTACTTGCCAGCTTTTTCAGGATTTTTCTCAAACGAATTGTAATCGTTATCAATAATTGTTTTATTTGCCATTTGTTATTCTTTTTAAATTAAAACATTATAGGATTTACTTTGGGATTAAATGCTGGATAAATTGGATGGTTAGTCATTCTTTTCCCATTAAAATAAAATACGGTTTCATTAAAGTTATGGATTTTGTTGGAACAAATGTATGCAAAAATTCCCTCACAGTTTAATACTAAACCCCAGCCCTGACCTTCAATATAACCAAAGTTCACATTTAGGTATCCTGGTAGGCCAACACCTAATACATTTGTTAGGTGTGGCGTGGTTTGTTTTATGATATCAAAAATTAGCTTCAAGCTATTAACACGGGAAATTATTTCTGTCACAATTTGTTCTTCTGACAGATATTGAATATTAACAATCCTTGAAATATCAGTGTAACGAGGAATTGATTGCACTAGCCTATATTTAGGATAGGAGTTATTACCTTTAAATTCAAGTTGTGTTGCATAGATCAATATTTTATCATTTTCGATACGGGCGAAAGTATTTTGACACATGCTTTGATGAACAATGCCAAACAAAAGAACAATAAGCAATTTTACTTTCATAACCTTAGTATTTAATTAGTTAATAATACACAACACCAACATTATCCCATTTCCTTCGATAATTATTCCATTCCCAAATTTTCCCATAATAATCCACACCAAAAACATTGGTATGAAAGCTATTCACCGGATTAATTAGGTCCCACTGAAAAGTTTGTGCTTGCATTGTTATTGCACGGTATCCTGCGATGAACATACCTCCATCGAATGGATTATATTTCACAATGTAGTTATCCGACATTAGAAAAAGCACGTCATTATTTTTGAACATTATAATTCGCGCAACCGGGAATTGGTAAATACGATATGGATTATTGGATACGAAATTGTTTGGCTGATTAGCAAAGGCACCACTATTGGTGGTAATGACATCCTGCCAATTTCTTGATGGATGAGAGTTATTTCTTTTAATGATCTCAATTTGAAACTGCGGAGTTTGCTTTTTATAATTTAGTTGGGTAACACTAATGGTTCTTTCTTTTGTTTTTTCAAGTAAATCATTCCAATCAGCATAATTTGAAATGCTTGTTAACTCTTTGTGAATTTCCAGAAAAGAATTAGTGAAGTAGCCTCCATATCTACTGGATACTCCGGAGGTTTGACCAGGCTCACTTGAAGAAACAATGATAAAACCAGATGATTGCTCATATAATTCCTTGAATCTCTCTGAATTCCTGACCGAAAAATTTAATGAAGCGATACCATTTACTTCAATGTCAGATGGACTTAAAACACTAAGCTCACCATTGCAGCAATCCACTATGAGAATGGTTAATCTCGCTCCTTTCGCTTTTAATTCATTGGCTATTTTACTGAGTGAAATGCTACGCAGATAGGTATCGTCAAAGCCTTCAATATGATAACCCATAAACAAGGTAGGCCATTTATCTGATTGATCCCGGTACCTGAATCCATGCCCGTTATAGTAAAATAAGATGACGTCATTTTCATTACAGTTAAGATCACCAATCGTTTTTTGTAAGTTTTCACTTTTAAAATTTGTTCCGGTTAATTCGTAAACTTTTCTTCTAACGGAAGTGTTTTTTTCAATAGCTCCAATTTCAGACATCATAGCATCAATCGACAACCGCGTTCCTTCTCTGATTACTGAATTTTGTTCATTTGTTGCCCCTGCAATAATGCAATGCAATGTTTGAGCGGATGTTTGTTTTGAAATTAAAAACATAATTAATAACGAGCTGATCAAGAGCATTGACCATTTAGGAAGATTGTTTCTATTTTTCATCTGTATGTTTTTTGCTATTATGGTCGATGATTAATTTTAGCGCCTCATTCTGCCCCTCCGTCACCCTGATGATTTTTTCGATTTCATCGGTGAGCTTTTTGCCGGCAGGTTTCGGTTTGGGATGAGGCTTCGTTTGTGGGTGTTTTTGCATTGTGAAAAATATTTCGGCAATATTACGCCGGGCAAGTACCGTTTTGCAAATTTTCGACCTCCACTTTTTCTGTACTATCCCAAATTACCACCTCGATTAAATCTGTACTGTTTGGCGTAGCGGACAGCATAATAATGAGTTAGCTCTGTATTTTGGTTTTTGGGGAAATTCAAGTGTTTGCCTGGCAACATTTACCCCGTGAATAGCTCGTGGGCTGTGTAAAAGCTTTCGGGGATTTAGGTTTTTGCCGGGAGGAATTCACGGGGTGAATTAATGCTGGGTCGGCCAATGTTAGCTGAATAAAAAAAATTACTTTTGTAAAAATCATTATGGATATGATAATTGAAAAAACAAATAAGGAAATTGTTTTCAGGCTGCCACTTGATACCAATATCGATGCATTACAGAATTTGAAAGATTGGCTGGATTACCTGGAAATAACCCAAAAATCGAAAGCAAGGCAAAAGGATGTTGATGGGCTTGTTGATGAAATTAAGAAAGGCCGCTGGAAGCGACGGAAATCAGATTTGGTGAAATGAAAATTGTTGTCGATACCAATATCGTTTTCAGTGCAGTTTTAAACACCAACAGTCGTATTGCGAACATACTTCTTCAATCAGAGAGGTTTTTACATTTTTACTCGACTGATTTACTACTTGCCGAAATTTCAGAACATAAACAAAAGCTTCAAAATTTATCAGGTTTATCAAAAGAGGATTTAGATAAATCGATTGCACTTATTACCAGAAAAATTCGATTTATTGATGCCAGGTTAATTCCTAACGACATCTTTAATTCAACTGAAGAGCTTCTTAAAGATATTGATTCGGATGATGTTGAATTTGTTGCTTTAACAGATCATATTGGAGGGAAACTGTGGAGTGGAGATAAAACGCTACAACGAAAATTAGCAAGGAAAAATTGGGAGAAATTTATTTCTTTGGCCGAATTGTCAGTGCTCATAAGAAAGCCCTATGAGTAGCCATTAAGATTGTGTTTATAGCCGATTTAAAAACACGGTCAGGTTTTCGTCTTTGTCGATGTCGAGTTTTTTGCGGATGCGCGAACGGGCGGTGTCCACACTCTCGGGGCGCACCATGGTGATGGCGGCAATTTCTTTGCTGCTCATGTTGAGCTTGAGCATGGCGCAAACCTTTCGTTCGGCGGGTGTAAGGTCGGGGAATTGGGCATCGAGGGTGTTGTAAAACGATTCGTGAACCTGTGCAAAGCGGTATTCAAATTCGCGCCAACTGGTTTCGTCGAGGTTTTGTTTCAGCTCCGAAATAATTTCACGCACCAGCTCCATGTTCGACTGCTTAAAGTTGGCGCTGCTTCGCTGCAGGGATTTGGCTACTTTGTTTATCACCAGATTCTTGGTATAGATATTACTGACGTTGCAAATCAGTTCGCGGTTTTTTAGTTCCAAATCCTGACGGAGATTTTCGGCTTCTTTGGTGAGCAGGGCCTCTTTTTGCCGTTTGGTTTTGATGATGAACACGATGAGTAAGACCAGCAAAACGGTTACAATTACGCCTACGATGGTGGCAGTTTTTATCTGCCGCTGCTTTTGTCCGATTACCAACTCCTGATCTTCGATTTGCTCCGTTTTTTTATCTACTTCATAGCGGATTTGAATCTCTTCGATGGCATCCGATTTTTCACGGTCGAAAATGCTGTCCTTTATCATGGCATACTTTACATAATAATCGTAAGCCTTTTTCAAATCTTTGTTTTCAAGATACATCTCCGAAAGAACCTTGTATCCTTCCAGGATGCTTTGCTTGCTTTGTACCTGGCGCGCATGTTCCAGGCCTTCGAGAAAATGTTGTTTGGCCGGCAGCGGCTTTTTCAGCGAAAGCTCAATTTTTCCCAGGCTGTAAAGTGCCATGCTGAAATCGCTCCAGTTTTGCAGGGATTTATACTTTTCGGCAGCAACCTGTGTCAGCAAATAGGCCGAATCAGTATTCTTTAAGGCAAAATAAATGTTTCCGAGATTTAATTCCGAGTTGGCTACATCACGAACAGAAGCAGCCGAGCCTTCTTCGGTTTTAATTTGATAGGAATGAAGGGCATAATAATAAGCCGAATCGAGTTGTTTCATATGCAGATAAACCTCAGCAATATTGTTGTAGGAGTAAGCGATTCCTAAATAATTCTCCTTGAGATTGGATGTTCCTGCTTCTTTAGCTATCCGTATATGTTTTTGCCGGATCGCAAGAGCTATCCGATGGAATTGAAGTGCTCTTTGAAAATCCCCTGATTGAATGTAAATATTCCCGATCAACTCGTTGCAGTTCCAGGTATTTGGCCGATTGCTGATCTTTTCCCAATAACTCAGCGATTTGATAATAAAATCAACCGCTTGATGATAATTCCCCAAGTAAAGTTGGGTAAGCCCAATATGATACAACGAAATGGCAGCGTCCCGCTCAAAGCCATTCAACTGGTTAATCTGCAAGGCCTGATAGTAGTATTTAAGCGCGTCCAGAAATTGATTTCTGGTTAAATCATTCTGCCCCATTCTATCCAGGACCAAAGCCTTTCCCAATTCGCAGTTGGTTTTGGTAAAAACAGAAAGTGCCTTGTTTTGATAATATTCCGAGCTATCGAAATTATTCAGGTTCAAATATTCCCTACCGATAAAGCTATAGGCAAATCCAATCTGCCTGGGGTATTTCTTATCTCGCAATTCATCAATAATTTTTTTGTATCGCGCAATAGACCGCTGAGGTGATGCCTTTATTCTAATGGATTCAAAACTATTTTTAAGATCAAAATTCAAATTCAAATCTTCCGCTAGTTCGGCAGCTTCATAAAAGAAACAAAATGCCGCCACTGAATCCACCACATTAAGTCCACGAACCAAAGCCTGCAAAATAAGCACCCGCTCTTTTACTTCAGCCGTTTCGAGCTGCCGGTACAAACTATCGGGAGCAAGCCGGGCTTCCGCCTTTATCGGCAGATGCATGATTGTGATTAATAAAATTGCCACAATCCTGATGAACCAACTCCGATAAATCTGACTATGGAAAATAATTCTCTCCATTCTACTGGGATTTTTTTGATTAATTGCCTCCCAAAAATACAAATTCTCTTCAATATGAAGCGCAATCTGCACACCAGAATTTGTTTCCATCGATCTGAGCCACCCGCCAGCCACAAAAAAAGTTGCTACTTTTGGCGATGTTTTTCAAATAGTTTTTAATGATAAAATCAATGATAAATTCCAGAAAGACGAGCTTGCTGGTGATGGTTGCCGGTGCGATGATGCTGCTGATGAGCAGTTGCAACCAGCCTGCTGCCAATACCGATCAAATGTCTGATGCAGTGAAAGTGCAGGCACAGATTTTTACGGTCGATTCGCACACCGACACGCCTTTATGGCTTTTGCGCGGCGACTACGATCTGAGCCAGCGCCACGATGCCACAACGCACGGCAGCAAAGTAGATTTGCCACGCATGACCGAAGGCGGCTTGGATGCAGTGTTTTTTGCCGTTTTTCTTGGGCAGGAGGCACGCACGCCCGAAGGAAACCAACATGCTATCGACCTCGCCATCCGCATCTTCGACTCGATTGATGCACATTTGCAACGGGTACCGGAGTTGGCCGCTATTGCCACTTCACCCGATGAGGCGCTGCGGCTGAAAAATGAAGGTGAAAAAGCTATCTTTCTCGGCATCGAAAACGGCTATGCCATCGGCAACGACCTGGCACAGATTGGTAATTTCTACAACCGTGGCGCACGCTACATTACGTTGTGCCACACCCGAAATAATGACATTTGCGATTCATCCACCGACAGCACAGAGCACCACGGTCTAAGCGACTTTGGCCGCCAGGTGGTGAGCGAGATGAACCGGCAGGGAATGATGATTGACGTGTCGCACATTTCCGACAGCAGTTTCTACGATGTGCTCCAGGTTTCGTTGCAGCCGGTGATTGCGTCGCACTCTTCGGCCCGCGCCATCTGCGATCATCCGCGCAATATGTCGGACGATATGCTGCTGAAGCTGGCAAAAAATGGCGGCGTGGCACAGGTGTGTATTCTCAGCGACTATGTGAAGACCATGCCGCCAAACGCACAACGCGACTCTGCGCAAAGCGCCTTACGCGAAAAATACAACAACTTCGACGGCCTTAGCGAAGAACTGATGATTCAGGCCCGCAGCGAGTGGCACGCCGTCAATAAGAATTTTCCGCCCAACCTGGCCACACTTTCCGACTATGCGGACCATATCGATCATGTTGTGAGCGTGGCCGGCATCGACCACGTGGGCATCGGCACCGACTTCGATGGCGGAGGCGGTGTTACGGGCTGCTTCGACGCTTCAGAGATGCACAACATCACCGCCGAACTGCTGCGACGCGGATATTCGGCAGAGGAAATCGAAAAGATATGGGGCGGCAATCTGATGCGTGTGATGCGGCAAGTGCAGGCTGCGCGGGCAGTATGATCGTGCCGGAACAAATTCGAAAAAACAATAAAAACCTAATCACCCGATGAAACAATATCTCGATTTGCTCGACCACATCCTCACCAACGGCACGAGAAAAGATGACCGCACCGGAACAGGAACGCTGAGCGTTTTTGGCTATCAGATGCGTTTCGATCTGTCGGAGGGCTTTCCGCTGGTTACCACCAAAAAGCTGCACCTGCGCTCGATTATTTATGAGCTGCTGTGGTTTCTGCGCGGCGACACCAACATCCGCTACCTCAACGATAACCGCGTGACAATTTGGGATGAATGGGCCGACGCGAATGGCGACTTGGGTCACATTTACGGTTACCAGTGGCGAAGCTGGCCTACGCCCGACGGCGCTTCGATCGATCAGATTGCTGGCGTCATCGAATCCATTAAAACCAATCCCAAGTCGCGCCGCCATTTGGTAAGTGCATGGAATGTTGGCGACCTGAACAATATGGCGCTGCCGCCCTGCCACATCCTGTTTCAGTTTTATGTGGCCAACGGAGCGCTTTCGTGCCAGATGTATCAACGGAGCGCCGATGTATTTCTGGGCGTGCCTTTCAACATCGCATCTTACGCACTGCTGCTAACGATGATGGCGCAGGTAACCGGACTCAAACCCGGCACTTTTGTTCACACCTTCGGCGACGCGCATATTTATCTCAACCACATCGATCAGGCAAAGCTGCAACTGACGCGCACGCCACATCCGCTGCCGAAATTAGAACTCAACCAAAACATCACCAGTATTTTCGATTTCAATTATGAAGATATTCATTTGAAAGATTACACGGCACACCCGCACATTAAAGCTGATATTTCGGTATAGTCTGGGAAGGACAAATTATAAATTCCAATTTCCAAAATTTCAAATGACAAATAAAACTCAAATCACAATTTTCAAATAACCAGGATGTTTTGATATTTTGTATTTTGATTCTTGGAATTTATTTGTGATTGTTTACTCCGACTAATGGCGGATGTTTTATTGTAGTTTGTAATTTATTGAAAAAGCCATCAATAATTAGTTTTTAAAAATTTAGCATTTATGATTTCGATTATCGTAGCAATAGCAAAAAATAACGCCATCGGCAAGGACAACCAATTGCTGTGGCACATCTCCGAAGATTTGAAACGCTTCAAGCGTCTTACCTCCGGCCACAAAGTGATCATGGGACGAAACACTTTGCTCTCGCTGCCCCGCTATCCGTTGCCCAACCGTACCAACATCGTCATTACTGACCAGGAGAATGAAAATTTCGACGGATGCCGGATGGTGTATTCCATCACCGAAGCAGCTGCCTTGTGCAGCGCAGAGGAAGAATGTTTTGTGATGGGTGGCGCCTCCATTTACCAACAATTTATGCCATTAGCCAAAAAACTCTACATCACAAAAGTGGACAAAGATTATGACGGCGATACTTTTTTCCCAACTATCGACCCGAAAGTGTGGGAGCTCACGGAGGAGTCGGAGCCGGTAAAAATGGACGACGGCAGTTTTAGCTATCGTTTCCAGACCTGGCTGCGGAGGTAAATTTGTATTTTAAAACAACAACCATTTCAAGCTTTCGAAATTTGTACTCTGGAATTTGTTTGTCATGTAGAATTTGTATGTTGAGTATTATTTTCGGGAAAACCCGACCTTTAAGAGCAGGCACAAATCCGCCTTTTCACCGCTACTGGTAATAAATCGTTAATAAAAAAATAGGCGTTATCTCGTTCAGAATGCTTCAATTTGCAGGTTTGAACACAAAAAACTAAAAAGTAAAGCGCTGAATGCGCAACGTGCATCGAATGGAATCAGATCAAAATCACAACGAACATCAGGAAGAACCGCAACTTCCCGTTGACACTGGCCACGACGCCGGCATCGGGAGCGAAAGCACCTACAAGACCATTGCGCTGGAGGGTATGTACCAGAGCTGGTTTTTGGATTACGCTTCGTACGTAATTCTGGAGCGTGCTGTGCCTGATGTGCTGGATGGTTTGAAACCGGTGCATCGCCGCATACTACACGCCATGCGCGAGATGGACGATGGCCGTTACAACAAAGTGGCTAACATCATTGGGCAAACCATGAAGTACCACCCGCACGGCGACGCCTCTATTGGCGACGCGCTGGTGCAGCTCGGTCAGAAGGAGCTGCTCATCGACACACAGGGAAACTGGGGCAATACCCTCACCGGCGACAGCGCCGCAGCGCCTCGCTACATCGAAGCACGCCTGTCGAAATTTGCTCTTGAAGTAGTTTTTAATCCCAAAACCACCGAGTGGCGAGACGCGTATGACGGGCGCAACAAAGAGCCTGTGATGCTACCAGTAAAATTTCCGCTGCTGCTGGCTCAGGGTGTCGAAGGTATTGCCGTAGGTCTCGCCTCTAAAATTGTCCCACACAACTTCAACGAACTCATCGAAGCTTCCATCCGGCATTTGCAAGGCAAAGATTTTGAAATCTTCCCCGACTTCCTCACCGGTGGCATGGCCGACTTTTCGAAATACAACAACGGACTGCGTGGCGGCAAAATAAGGATACGCGCTAAAATTCAACAAACCGACAAGAAAGCGCTCACCATCACCGAGATTCCTTTTGGCACCACTACCACCAGCCTCATCGAGTCGATAATTTCGGCCAACGATAAGGGTAAGATTAAAATCAAAAAAATCGACGACAACACCTCCGACCAGGTGGAGATACAGATACAACTAGTGCCAGGCGTTTCGCCCGACCAAACCATCGACGCACTCTATGCCTTCACCAACTGTGAAATGTCGGTTTCGCCCAACTCCTGCGTGATCTATCAGGGCAAACCCCATTTTATGGGCGTGAAGGAGATTCTACAAATTTCGACCAACGACACCTTGCGCCTGTTACGCAGGGAGCTCGAGATACAACGCGAGGAGCTGGAAGAACAGTGGCACTTTGCCTCACTCGAAAAGATTTTTATCCAGGAGCGCATCTATCGCGACATCGAGGAATGTGAGACCTGGGAAGCCGTCATCATAGCAATCGACCTCGGGTTGACGCCATTTAAAAAACTATTTAAACGCGCCATCACCCGCGACGACATCATCCGCCTGACGGAGATAAAAATAAAACGCATCTCCAAATACAATGCTTTTAAGGCCGATGAGCAGATTCGCGATATCGAAACCAACCTGGAAGAGGTGCAAAATCATCTGGACAACCTCATCGATTATGCCATCAATTACTTTAGGCAGATACGCAAGAAATATGGCAAAGACCGCGACCGGCGCACCGAAATCCGCAGCTTTGATACCATAGAAGCTACTATGGTGGCTGTGGCCAATGCCAAGCTCTATTTCAACCGCGAAGAGGGTTTTGCCGGAATCGGGCTTAAGAAAGATGAATTTATCTGCGATTGCTCCGACATCGACGACATCATCTTTTTCCGCGACGACGGTACTTTTATGGTTACACGTGCAAGTGAGAAATTTTTTACCGGCAAAAACGTGATCCACATCGACGTCTTCAAACGCAACGACGACCGCACCATCTACAACATGATATACCGCGACGGGCGTGGCGGCACCAATTACGTGAAACGTTTTGCAGTGATGGGCGTAACCCGTGACAAAGATTACAACCTCACGCGCGGCACCGATGGCACCCGTGTGTTATACTTCTCAGCCAACCCCAATGGCGAGGCCGAAATAGTGGGCATCAACCTGCGCCCCAAACCACGTTTGAAGATCACCACCTTCGACTACGACTTCAGCGAGCTGGCCATCAAAGGACGCGGATCGAAGGGCAACATACTTAGCAAACACTTCATCCGTAAAATCGTACAAAAAGAAGAAGGAATCTCCACCCTGGGCGCCATAGACGTTTGGTTCGACCCCAGCGTGAAGCGACTAAACAACGATGAGCGCGGCAACTTTGTGGATGCCTTTGAGGGCGACAACAAAATACTTACTCTGATGCAATCGGGCGACTACCGACTCACCGGCTATGACCTCTCGACCCATTTTGATGAAGATTTGCTTCACCTCGCAAAATACGACCCCGACACCATCATCACGGCGGTGTACCTTGACGGTAGCCAGAACCTGTGGTATATCAAGCGCTTTAAGGTAGAGGAAACAGATAAAAAAACGCGGTTTATCACAGAGCATCCTGAGTCAAAACTTATTACCGTTACCACCGATCAGCGCCCTGTGCTACAAGTGGTGATGGATGAAAAGAAGAATGAAAAAGAGGAAGAAGACCTGTTTATTGCCGCCGATAATTTTATAGGCGAGAAAAGCTACAAAGCCAAAGGCAAACGCCTGACCAATCTGGCTGTGAAAAAAGTGAAATGGCTGGAGCCGTTGCCTGCTTACAAAAAGCCTGAAGAGCCTGAAATGCCGGAAGAAGAGGTGCCGGAAGAAGAAATCATTACGCCTGACAAGATTGACAAAACCAAAGTGAAATCCGAAAAAGCGGAGAGCACTCCCACCCCACCGTCGCCATCACCACGAAAAACTTCTGGAAAAACAAAACAGGATCAGCAGCAAGAGGGCAAAGAAAAAGATATGGGAGACAAGACGCAGATGTCGCTGTTTGATTAATCTGATAAAAGTTTGAATCACTTTTGTACTAATTCATCAATTGACTGATGAATTGGTACAAGAAATTTCTAGAGTATTAATGAACAGGCAACATTCCAATCTTCTATCACTCCGCAAAGTCACTCCCTGCTACCTTCCGTGTAATCAAGCAATCTGCTTTTTAAAAAAGAAGGTATTTTACCTTCCGATTGCAAATCTTTAAGGATCGTATTCAGATCATCGAGTATGATTGAGGCCGTCTGATGTTTCTCTGTCTTACTATAAGAGAATGTGTGAATATTGCTTGTGCTTTTTACGTTGATATTTCCTTCATTATCAAAAAACCTTGCTGAACTTCCTAAATTAATGTGTTTATAGTTGGTAAAAATATGTCGATCGTGTTCCTTTTTTCCTTGAAATAGAATAGTTCCCACAATTGTTTTTGACCCAAAGATTTTCCTGGCCTCCTCTCGAATTTTTGATAATTCATTAATATCCTTATCATCCTCAATTGTTGTAAATATCCATAGGCTGTTAATGACTTTGTATTTTGACTTTATTGCCGATAGCAACCCAAATAAATTTTTGTCGAGGGGATGTGTGTTATCACCCCTGATAATAAAAGGATCAGAAATAATAATCTCTGTGACTGGCAGATCGGGCAATATTTGGTTCCAGGACTCGAATAGTTTTACACTGCTGTTTTTATCAATACTTCCATCTTTATCAACACGAAATTTTGGCTCACTTTTAAACTCTTCGAAAACCGTTTTATAGTTATCTTTAAATCCAATCAGACACTTAATCTCATTTTCAAATTGTTGCCTTTGTATCTCATCTTCAACATCAATAAAAACAAGCTGATACGGGTTATTTTCATTTATCTGTTGTTTAGTGAAATTCCCTGGCCGGCTAGCAATTTTTGTATTTCCCCTGCCCACAAGAAGCATCGATAAAAGATTGTTCAAATCCAAATCCGGTTTACCGTAAACTCTTACATCGCTTTCACTTCTAAGAAAATCAATAAAATCTCGTGAGTTATTAATGACATCTTCATTGAAAACCTGGTAGGCATTCATGAAAATCTCCTTGTCGATATGTGTTAGCATGCTAATTGAGTTTTTGGGCATTAAGAATGTCGGCGGTCAGGTTTGCGGTTTCATCATAAAACCCGGTACCAAATCCTTTCTTAAGAATTCCATCTTTTCGCATCGGGATTTTGTAGCATTTTTCTGCCTGCTCATTATCATTAAAATAAAGAATGTTAATTGCATCGGCATCAAATTTATCCCTTGCTACCAACAATTGGAGTTTCTGAATCAGATAAACGCTGTGGGTTTCGATAATAAATTTCAATGGCTGATTCTCAGCTTCTTTTTCTTTGGTTTGTTTTTTATAAAAACCAATACAAAAGATGAAATAATCCGCCAGCCTGGCCTGCCACGATGGATGCAAAAAGGTTTCAGGTTCCTCGATGAGTATGGTCTTTTGAATTACTTTTTCAGGCTTTTTACCCATTAACCTTGGGAGTTTCTCTTTTTCAACTTTTTCTTTTGCTGAAAGAAATAAAATTGAAGCAACATTCAAGACGATTCCAATAATGTGTGCAGCCCCCTTGCCAAGGTCAGCAATATTCACCATTTTGTTATTCGAATCTGCAAGGTATTGTTTTTTAACCTCATCAAAACTTGACAGAATCCAATGTTGAAAATTGGTTTGTGGTAGAAAAATCAGACGCTTATTATCTCCTTCGTTTTCATTTTCCCTTCTTTTTTCTTCTAATTCCTTTCCTTTCTCTTCAATTGCCCGATTTACACTTGGCATGAACATCAATTCGAAATATGAATTTTGGTGTTGCTCTATATTTATGATGCCATCAATCCCAAAAATTTGCAGGCTGTCGTAAATGAATTCCATAAAAGAAGAATCCTCTTGCAGATCGAAAACCGTACGCAAATAATCATTCACAGGACTAATTTCTATTAAATGATTACTGAAATGCTGATACGCTACATGGATGATGTTTCTTCCGCGAAAAACCTTCAGACCTTCATTAATTTCAAATATCACCCCTCCAATCACATCTTTAACAAAATCAGCGAATCCTGTATTTTCATACAGGTCTAAATATTTTTGCTCATCTTTTGTGTCAGTATCCCAAAATAATGCATGGCGAATTTCAAAACCTCCAAGATTATAATATCTATCCTGAACAATTTCATCTACATACTCCCGAAATTTTATGTGTGAGAAATCATAGTCGGGAAAGGAAAAAAATTCTTCTTCGAAACATTCAGCCCACCAATTGTTCTTTTTGGTTTTTATTTTATTCAGTTGATCAAACACACCCGAATAATCGTGGTCTGTAATTTTATCGATATATGTTTCGAGAAGCGGGACATTCACTTTGAGCAAAATTAAGCTTGAATCCGCATGCTCCAATGGTGATTTATAGGGATATTCGTATTCCCTGTATTCTTCCAGATATGCTTTATCAATGTCAAATTCGATATTGGCTTCATTAACCTCAAATAAAGGTTTATTGTAAATTCCAAAAAATACTTCATCGCTATCATTGATTATTTCTATCTCTGAAAACACCGCCATCCCTTTACGTTTTTCATAGCCATTGTCTTTACCGTTTCTAAAAGTAAAGAGCAGCTTGAAAGGAGTCTCAATTTTTCCAATTGTGATGAAAAAGCCAATTTTAAAGTTGTCACTTTTGGATTCCCAATTTACTAGATCAGCAAATTCTCCAAAATTCCCTTTGCTTCCCATCAGATCAATCATAGGGAAATCTCCTTTTTCAAACCCTTTGGAAAACAAATGAATGGCCTTGATAATCGTGCTTTTCCCGGAATTGTTTGCGCCGGTGTAAATGTTGAGTTCGTTAAAATCAAAGGTGTGCTGCCCTTTGAAGGTTTTAAAATTTTCAAGAATCAGGCTGTCGAGCTGGTAATTTTTCATAATTCACGTTGTTGCTTTGGTTGAAGCAAAAATACAACTTTCGACTTAACCTCTGATAATGCGTGATAGTGTTGGTTTTTGTTCGGATTAAAATTTTTGGCATCCTTTTTAACTTGCTATTTTTGCAGTATAAACTTTTGATAAACGACAAACTAAAAATATGAAAAACGAAATTATCAACCTTACCCCCGACGTGAAATGGATTGGCGTGAAAGACCCTGACCTGGCGACTTTCGACGTGGTGATGGAAACCAAATACGGCACTACTTACAACAGCTACTTTATAGATGCCGACAAGAAAACGATTGTAGAAGCTACTAAAGAAAATTTCTGGGATGAGTATCTGGCCAAGATCCAGGAGGTGTGCAACCCTGCCGACCTGCAGTACATCATCGTAAACCACAGCGAACCCGATCACTCAGGCAACCTTAAAAACCTGCTAAACATTGCTACCAACGCCACGGTGGTAGGCACCGGCAACGCCATCCGCTACCTGCGCGACCTGATGGGAATGGATTTTAAAAACCTCGCGGTGAGAGACGGCGACACACTCGACCTCGGCAACAAGACGCTGCGTTTTATCAGCGCGCCCAACCTGCACTGGCCCGACACCATGTTCACGTGGCTCGAAGAAGACAAGGTGCTTTTCACCTGCGACTGCTTTGGCGCTCACTATAGCAGCAAGCATCATTTCGACGACGAGATCACCGACCGCTCGGCTTACGAAGAATCGTTCAAATATTATTTCGATGTCATCCTGGCTCCTTACAGCAAGTTTATGCTCAAAGCCATCGACAAAATCAAGGAGCTGCCCATCAGCATGATTGCCACAGGTCATGGCCCGATTCTGCGTAGCGACTGGAAGAAAAAGGTGGAGCTTTCGCGCCAATATGCCGAAGAAGCTATGAAGAAACCAGCCAGACCAGTCGTCTTCATTCCGTACGTAAGCGCTTATCAAAAAACCGGGAAGGTGGCCAATCTGCTCGCGGAGGGTGTGCGCCAGGCCGGCGACATCGAGGCGCACGTGCTCGACATCGAGCTGGCGCCGCTGGGCGAAGTAGATCAGAACATCGCGCACGCCTCGGCTTACCTCATCGGCTCGCCCACCATCAACAAAAACATTCTGCTGCCTATCTACAAATGCTTTGCGCTGATCAACCCCATCCGCGACAAAGGCAAACCTGCTGCCGGATTTGGTTCCTTCGGCTGGAGCGGCGAGGCTAAAAAGATCATCCGTACCAACCTGGAAAATTTGAATCTTTCGGTTTTTGATGAAGAGATGTTTGTAAAGTTTACTCCCAACCAGGAAGACAGCGAACGGGCAGTGGCTTTTGGAAAAGCATTTGGAGAAACTGTACTGGCGCAAAACGACAAGACAGCCGATAAGGAATAGAGATAAAGATTATTGAAAACCACTCGCTTTCGCTAAATTAATGAACGCGAACGAAGCCTTGGATACCACCCAAATGATTTCGGATAACTTTGGAAAGAGCAAAAGGGGCGGTCGGGCGCTACAATAAAGATTTCGAAAAACCCGTTGATTGGCTGGGTAATATTTTGTTTTCATATGTTTAGGGTGGCTAAGTCGATCACAGGTTTTTAAACCTTTTAGGCTTAGCCACTGTTTTTTAGCAGATATTGCGAAAATTAATTACATACATCATCACATTGAACCATCGATTCACTTTCCTGCTGCTGATAATATTCTCGCTTACGCTGATGTCGGCGTGCAACGTCGAACGCAAGCTGGCCAACGATTTCCTTAATCACCGCGATAGCCTGAGTGTGATGATCATTGAGCCGGGTTTTCTTTTTAAAACCAACCTGAAGGAACCTGCGATAGAGGGCTTTGATGCGCTAAGCGCTGAGGCGCAGCAGCAGATTCTTTACGACAGCAGCCTTTTCCTGCAACACATCACCGACAGTGTCTTCATCCAATACTACATCACCAGCCTGGTGCAAACGCTGGAGGGATATGGCATCAAAACCATGAGCCAGCATCAGCTACCAGATTTTCTTACTACACATGGACACGCCTGGCAGGTGACTCTGGTTCAGCTGGAACTAGAAGAAAGCCTGATGCCGTATCGTGAACAGGAGGTTTTTGATGATTCGGTAGTTTATTTTGAAGATTTTGAATTGCAAAAGGCCAGCCTCAACAGTTGGTTTGAAATTGTAAAAGTGAACAATCACCAGGAAACTTCTGAAGTGCTTTATGCAAGTCACTACTTTACGGATGAACTGGAGGGGCGCTTCGCTGAGAATATTTTCACCGGTGAGGTTACCTTCCGTTACAACCTGCTTCCACTGGAGATGGACGACATTTACACGCTGGCTTCAGAGACAGGAGCCACTTACGCCGGCTATATTTTTGATTACCTGATGAATTATTACATCCTGAAAAATCTCCCAACCGACCAAACGCTACGCTCCCTGATTCACTACGATCACGACAGCAGGATGCTTTCCCCGGCAGGCAACCAGCGCTTTATTTTTCTGGATGAATAGCTTTACTTTTTCAATGATTACATAATCTTAACATCAACGGCTTATTATTAAAAACTACTTTTGCCGCCATTTTTAGGCTAAAGTTTGATTTATTTGATTCATAGCCTCTTAATGACATTTTACCTGATAATTATTAAAACATCATGACATTATCTAAACTGAGAAATATCGGTATCGCAGCTCACATCGATGCCGGCAAAACCACCGTCACTGAACGCATCCTTTTTTTTACGGGCGCCACCCGCAAGCTCGGCGAAACACACGACGGGCAAGCCACCATGGACTTTATGAAGCAAGAGCAGGAGCGAGGAATCACTATCGCTTCGGCGGCCATCTCGTGCCACTGGAAAGACTCTAACATCAACATCATCGACACGCCGGGACACGTGGATTTCACCATTGAGGTGGAACGCTCGCTGCGCGTCATCGACGGCATGGTAGCGGTCTTTTGCGCCGTAGGTGGTGTAGAGCCGCAAAGCGAAACGGTGTGGAACCAGGCCGACCGCTACCGCGTGCCCCGCATTGCTTTTATTAATAAAATGGATCGTACCGGTGCCGACTTTTTTGAAGTAGCGAAACAGATGAACGAATTTCTGGATGCCAACGCAGTGCCTTTTCAGTTGCCTATGGGAAGTGAAGAAGATTTTACCGGACTCATCGATGTCATCCGCCAGAAAGCATATATTTTTGAAGAATCAAAACGGCACGAGACCGAAATCCCTGCAGAATACGTTGAAGCAGCGCGCGATGCACGTACCCTGCTGATAGAAAAAGTTGCCGACTTCGACGCAGAAGTCACCGAACTATACCTTGAGGAGAAGGAAATACCCGACGAGTTGCTGCAAAGAGCAGCCCGTACCGCCACTCTCAAGCTGGTGATAACACCTGTATTTACCGGTGCAGCATACAAAAATAAAGGCATTCAGCTGTTACTCGACGCCGTAATTGACTATCTGCCCTCACCCCTCGATGTGGGTGCTGTAATAGGAATGGATGTGGACGATCACACCAAATCGCATACACGCGCTCCGTCGGCCAAGGAGTCTTTCTCAGCACTGGCATTCAAACTGATCAACGACCCTTATGTGGGACAACAAACATTTGTACGCGTTTTCTCAGGTCGCCTCGAAAGCGGCATGCAGATACTCAACTCTACCAAAGGCAAAAATGAACGCATCGGCAGGATTTTGAAAATTCGCGCCAAAGACCGCGAAGAGGTGTCTTACGCCGGACCCGGCGAAATTGTTGCATTGGTCGGACTTAAACTCACCAAAACCGGCGACACGCTTTGCGACAAAGACGCACCCCTGCTGCTCGAATCGATACACGTGCCACCTTCGGTGATAGAACTGAAAGTAACTCCTGAAAAACGCAAAGACCAAAGCAAACTGGGCGAAGCACTGGCCAAACTCTCCAACGAAGACCCGTCGTTTCACGCCCGCTACGACGACGAAACCGAGGAAACGATAATTTCGGGCATGGGCGAGCTGCACCTCGAAATTATCGTTGACCGTATAAAAGATGAATTTAGCATCCCGGTTGTGGTTGGTGAACCATCGGTAGCATATCGCGAAACCATTACTACCGAAACGGTGAGCAACTACAAACACGCTAAGCAAACAGGTGGCAGAGGACAATTTGCCCACATCGTTATCCGTCTGGAACCCAACAAAGACAAAGGTTACGAATTTATTGATTACATCAAAGGCGGTGTGATTCCGGGCGAATATATTCCTTCTGTCAACAAAGGTATCCGCAAAATACTGGGCAGAGGCGTATTGGCCGGCTATCCGGTGATAGATGTAAAGGTGGTGCTGCTCGACGGCAGCTTCCATCCTGTGGATTCGTCGGATATGGCTTTCCAGACTTGCGCAGCCATCGCTTTCCGCAATGGTTTTATGAAAGCCGATCCTGTTCTACTCGAGCCAGTGATGCATGTAGAAGTGAACGTTCCCGACGACTATATCGGCAACGTGGTGGGCGACCTCAACAAACGTCGTGGCAAAATAGAGTCGATGCGCCGCCACCGCAAAGGATCGCAGAAACTTACCGGCACCGTGCCACTGATGGAGATGTTTGGCTATGCCACTACTTTGCGCAACATCTCAAGCGGACGTGCCAACTACTCGATGGAATTTTCGAGATATGTGCCGGTGACAAAGGCTATTCAGGAAGAAATTCTGGAGAAAATAGCTGAAAAGAAAAGGCTGGAAAACGCATAGCATTTGCGACAAGCACATATTATTAAGGAGCCAGAAAAGAGTTTTGGATGTTTTTATGATCATCCAAAATTCCAACTCCGGCTCTTTTTTTTTAATACTTTGTGTGAAAAATTCAAATACAATCTGCAAATTCGCGGACAGTAAAACCATCCACTAATTCACACGAATTAAACTGATTAACACGAATTAAAAAATTAGCGGAAATTCGCCTAATTGGCGAAAATTCGTGGACAGTTTCAATTAGTTTTGCGCAAAGATTATGATCTGGAAAAAGGAAATAACGGGCATCGTGCTGGCGGGCGGCAAAAGCAGCCGCATGGGTCAGGAGAAAGGTTTGGCTGAGTTTGACGGCAAACCCATGATCGCTTATGCGCTTGAAGCACTTGCCCCTTTGTGCACCGAAATCCTCATCAGCAGCAACAGCAATGCCTACAATCATCTGGGTTATCGCGTTGTACCCGACATTATCGCTAACAGCGGACCGATGGGTGGCATCTATAGCTGTATGTTGCAAAGCCAGTTAGAAAAGAAAAAGTCCTTACCACAGAGGCACAAAGACACGGAGAAAAGTAAAGAATGGTTTTTTGTGCTTTCGTGCGATACACCACGCATTGGTTCAGAAATCGTGGCGCACATTATTTCCCTTTCGGAGGATGCCGACATAACCGTACCATGGCATGGCGAGGAACATTACGAACCATTGTGTGCGGTTTACAGCAGTCGCCTTATTCCACTCATGGAATCTTATATCCGGGCGGGAAATTTTAAAATCCCCGAACTGATCATCCAGGTGAATGCACATAGGATCCCGGTTCCAGACGATCCAGTGCTGAAAGAAACCGATTTTTATAATGTAAATACTCGTGAAGAGCTACACGAACTTGGGAAGCTAATGTCCAACAGTGAACCAGCGGCTCCGAAAATATCAATACCAAATTTGCCTCAGGTTCTGATGATTGCCGGAACAGGTCGCAACGTTGGCAAAACAACATTGGCCTGCCGGCTGATAACACAAACGGCAAAAGATTTTGCGGTGACAGCCATCAAAATATCGCCGCACATGCACCAGCAGGAACAACCCGGCGAAGTGCTGGCTGAAACCATGGATTATCTTTTGCTGCGAGAACGTGGCCATAACTCGTCTAAGGATAGCGGCCGGATGCTGGCAGCCGGCGCCACCGAAGTATATTATCTGCAGTTGCGCCAGCGGCATCTTACCAATGAATTTCTGAAATTCCTGCAACACCTGCCTCCCCATCAGCCCGTCATTATCGAATCGGGGGCTTTACTTCAGATAGCGCAGCCGGGATTATTTGTACTTATTAAAAATAAAAATGGCCCGGCAGAAAAGCCCGGCCTCGACAGTTTGGGTTACCCACCCGATGTGGTGGTAAATTTTGAAGATGGCGAATTTGATTTTGATACCAGCAGGATCAGGTTTAATAGTGAAAAATGGATGATCAAATAATAATTGGTCTGTATTAAAAAGTTATCCTCTGAATGGCAGTAGCTTCAGAACAAATTCCCTCTAAATGGAGATTGTTTTCCATAGAATTTATGTATGTCGAAGTAATAACGAATGGTGTCTCCCTCACTGTTTTTTACCTCAATAACATCATAAGGTTTCTTTTTGTCAAAAATCAGCATTTGCATCTGTAGCTCACAATTGGAACATACCTTCCTCACATATTCATATTCTTCGGAAATGCTCTTAACGATGATTGCTTTTTCGACAGAACTTCCGTCTCGGATAATACCTGCGGTGCTTTTAGATGACGAACAAGATGCTCCAACCACAAAGAGCATCATTATTCCCAATTTCATTGCATTTTTCATTTAGCTCAATTTTGAAATACCCGCAAATTAGCCATTTATTTCTTGTGGTTTCGGCAACGCTCTGTTTCGACTTCGCTCAACCACCGGGATTTCGACCTTTATCGGAAACCGTTATTCATTTTCTGAAGATTTGAATAATCCAAATTTGGATATGGCAATCGTATTATTTGCTCTAAGTATGCGCAATCTAACCTGTGATGTCTTTACAGCGGGAATTCGGATGAGCCTTTTATAACCAATAGTTGTACCCTGAAAAACTGATTGCCAACTATTATTATCCATTATTTCTATTTCAAACGCACTGATTCTTTGTCCAAACTTAATAGGTTCCTGGATGATTATTCTATCGAATTGCTTTTCTTCGGAGAGTTGAATGATGAGGTCGGAAGACAATACAGAATCATCGGTTGCCCAATAGGTATCAGCGTTATCATTTAAGATATTTTCGGGAGCAAATTTTTTATGATTTAACCGATAGTTTCCGGCAATTACATAAGCGCCCGCTGTTAAATCCACTGCAAAGGTTTCATCGAGAGTTTTCCTAAACTCTTGCAATGCCTTTATATCATTTTCATGAATGAGACCTCTTTTATCAGGCGGAAGATTGAGGAGCAACAGAGCATTTCTCCCGACAGATTTATAGTAAATGTCGATTAATTCCTGTGGCGTTTTTACTAGGCTGTCTTGCGCCTCATGATAGAACCATCCGGGCCTTATAGAGACATCGCATTGCCCCACAACCCAGTCTTTCCCAAAAGGATCACCCGTATTCAGGTACTTGGTCTTCGAAGTTCCAACCGCCACGCTATCCCGGTTTATTGACGACCAAAAGGTAGCACCCGCAAACCCTTTTTCGTTGCCAATCCAATGCACATCAGGGCCTGCATCCGAAAATATTTTTATGCCGGGCTGCAACGCTTTTACGAACGAAAAAATCCCTGCCCAGTTATAATAGGTTTCGCTATCAATTTTGCGGGTTTCGTTGGCGCCGCCATAATAACCATCGCCGCCATTCGCACCATCAAACCAAATCTCATTGATCTCGCCATATTGCGTGAGCAGCTCCCGAAGCTGATTCCGATAATATTCGAGATATTCCGGCCGGCCGTAATCTTTCGAATTCCGATCCCATGGCGACAGGTACAGCCCCACCTTTAAGCCATGTTTACGGCAGGCGTCGGCAAATTCCGCTACAATATCTCCTTGGCCATTTTTGTACGGACTGTTTTTGATGCTATGCTCGGTGTAACGGCTGGGCCACAGGCAAAACCCATCGTGATGCTTTGCAGTAAGTATCAACTCCTGCATCCCTGCCGACTTTGCAGTTATTACCCATTGCTCCACATCCAACTCACTCGGATTGAATAGTTCAGGGCGCTCATCACCAAATCCCCATTCTTTATCAGTAAATGTGTTGACAGAAAAATGAATAAATCCGATCAACTCCATTTGCTGATAGGCTATTAATTTTTCTGACGGCACAACCGGGTTTGGACTAATGTCGGGAGGTGTTTCATTGCAGCCAAACAAGGCTACCAGAGCAAATAGGAAAGCAATTGTTTTGAAATGGGGAGTTTTCATAGGATATCGTTTACTAAGAATTTGTCATTATGCAAGGGGCTTTATCTCGCAAACCTCTCTCTTTTCGAGGCTCGTCTGCGTTCATCATTGTCAGAATTAGGATTTTTAGGATTTGGTGATTTTAGGATTGTTTTGATAGTCTTTGTTGTCTGGGTGATTTACATTGTAAACTCTTTTAAATTCCATACTTTTTGAACCAAAATTTATGAGCAATCCAATGGGTAAATTATATGCCTGGCAGTAGTTCATTGCTTGCGCTAAATGCACATCTTCTAGTTTTATCACCGCCTTCAATTCAAGCATGATGATATCTTCTACGAAAAAGTCAACCCTGCGCGTTCCGATGTCAATTCCTTCATAATAAATGTTCATTGTCATTTCACGCTGAAATCTTAATCCTTGATTCCCCATTTCTATAGCTAAAGCGCGTTGGTAAATAACTTCTTGAAACCCATTGCCTAAAGTGCTATGAACTTTCATTGCGCAACCAATGATTTTATGTGTTAACTCTTCATGTTTCATCTGTTTATCTTTTCATTGATAGATTTCATCCTATTATCTTTTAATCATAAAAATCCTAATTCCGACAGTGTTTGTGGCATCAGATACTTTACAAATGATTGAGGTGGCTGAGCTTGCCGAAGCCCGGCGGCTGAGCTTGTCGAAGCCTGCTGGCTGAGCGTAGTCGAAGCCTCACCACGCATATTTAGGCTGCTCCACGCCAGCCATTGTAAACTGGATGCGCTTGCGGGCTTTGTCCACGCTTTCTACTTTTACTTTTACGCGCTGGTTGAGGCGCACGTGGTCGGCGGGATCGTGGACGAAGGTGTCGGCGATTTTGCTTTTGTGCACCAGCCCGTCCTGATGAACTCCTACATCCACAAAGGCGCCAAAGGCCGTGATGTTGGTCACCAGCCCGTTGAGCACCATGCCGGGCTTCAGGTCATTGAGTGAATTGATGCCTTCGGTAAACTGATAAACGCCAAATTTCTCGCGCGGGTCGCGGCCAGGTTTGGCCAGCTCCTCCATAATGTCCTTCAGCGTTGGCAGCCCCGCACTTTCAGTGATAAACTCATGAATATCTATCTGCTTTCGCAGCGTATCATCCTCGATCAGCGCGCCGATGGTTACCTTTAGCTTTTTCGCCATCTTAGCCACAATGTGATAGCTCTCAGGATGCACGGCACTATGGTCGAGCGGGTTTTCGCTTTCGCGGATGCGTAGAAATCCCGCCGCCTGTTCAAAGGATTTTGGCCCGAAACGCTTCACCTTTTTGAGGCTTTCGCGTGAAGCAAAGGCGCCATTTTCGTTGCGATGTTCGATGATGTTTTGTGCCAGCGCCGGGCCGATTCCCGCCACGTTGGCAAGCAGTTGCGGACTGGCGGTGTTCACCTCCACTCCTACCGCATTCACACAACTGGCCACCGTATCTTCCAGGCTTCCGGCAAGCAGCGTTTGGTTTACGTCGTGCTGGTACTGCCCCACGCCAATGGAGCGCGGATCGATTTTGACGAGTTCGGCCAGCGGATCCATCAGCCGGCGCCCGATGGAGACGGCGCCACGAACAGTGACGTCGTAATTGGGAAACTCCTCGCGTGCCACCGCCGACGCCGAATATACCGAAGCGCCACTTTCGTTGACCATCACAGCGATTACTTCGCGGTTGAAGCGCAGATATTTCACCATCCGCTCCGTTTCGCGCCCGGCAGTGCCGTTGCCAATAGCGATAGCATCAATTTTATACGCAGCCACCAGATGTTCAATTTTGTTGATGGATTGTTTTACCTCACTTTGTGGCGGATGCGGATAGATGGTCTCGTTGTGTAGCAACTTTCCCTGTGCGTCGAGGCACACGAGTTTGCATCCGGAGCGGAAACCCGGATCGATGGCCAACACATTTTTCTGTCCCAGCGGCGGTGCCATCAGCAACTGCCGCACGTTGTCGGCAAAAACGCGGATGGATTCGCGGTCGGCGCGTTCTTTGGCCTGATTGCGATATTCAGTTTCTAACGAAGGCTGCAAGAGCCGTTTGTACGAATCTTTTAGCGCAAGCTGCACCTGAGCGGCAGCCTCCGAAGAATTTTTGATAAGACGCTTTTTTAAAATCTCAACGGCAACTTCTTCGGGCGGTGCTACTTCCACACGGAGCAAGCCTTCGTTTCCACCGCGAAACATGGCCAGCACCCGGTGCGATGGGGCGCGATGCAGCGACTCCGAAAATTCGAAATAGTTGCTGTAATTACCGGCAAATTCCTCTTTATCTTTGATCACCCTTGAGCTTATGGTGGCCTGCGTGGCAAACAGTCGCCGCAGCCGTTGGCGCACGCCGGCGTTCTCGTTGGTCCATTCAGCGATGATGTCGCGCGCGCCGCTCAGAGCATCATCGGTGGTAGGAACATCTTTGGCAGCATCGACATATTTTTTGGCTACAGCCACAACATCGCCGGCATTTTGCGCTATGACGATTTTGGCGAGCGGCTCCAATCCGCGTTCCCGCGCTATCATGGCGCGCGTGCGGCGCTTGGGACGATAGGGCAGATAAATATCTTCAAGCTCGGCCAGCGACTCCGCCTCTTCGATCTGGCGGCGCAGCTCGTCGGTGAGCAAGTCGTTTTCGGTGAGCGTACCGAGAATGCTCGCCCGGCGTTTGTCGATCTCGTCGAGTTTATTTTTACGGTCGCGGATTGCGGCAAGCTGCACCTCGTCGAGGCCACCGGTGGCTTCTTTGCGGTAACGCGCCACAAAAGGAATGGTGTCGCCCTGGGCAAAAAGCAGCAGCGTGCTCTTCACCTGATTTTCGCTAATTCCCAACTCTTCGGCGATAAGCCGCACATGACGGTTTTCAGAATCCATATTTTAGAATGTTTTTATAATTATCCGGGGCTAAAGCCCCATGAAACTTTGTGTCTTTTTATCCCCCGACCTGAAGCCCGGGGTTAGTAATCCCCGCACCGGATAGCACCCAAATTAATCCTAATAATCACACCTTTTCAATTTTCAAATCAGCATGTTCATCCGATGGCAGATATACCAGGTAGCGCTCCACGTCGGTCATTCCCATGGCCTGAAGCGCTGCGGCATAGGTTTCCATCTGCTTGTGATGCATCTGGTTTTCCTTTCCGGTTTTGTAATCGATAACTGCCGCACCGGTTGCAAGCTTCACTACGCGGTCGGGTCGCAAAACATTGCCATCGGGCAAAAGGATGTCGCGTTCGGTCATCACCTCTGCGCCGGGAGCAAAAAATGGCGCCAGTGTGGAGTGGCTCACAAGCTGATCCAAATCTTTGGCAACAGCCTCCTTTTCGGCAGCAGCCAAAAACCCCTGCATGGCAGCCTGCTCAATCGCGCCGCGGATATCGGCAGAAGTGTTGATCTGCGACAAGAGATGGTGCATCATAATGCCGCGGTCACGACGCCGGTCGGGAGCAGCGCCTTCCCAAAATTCCGGCGCACGGTAACGAATACTCAGCTTTTCGCTCCAGCGTCCGGCATGCAATTGTTCACTAGCTTTCTCATCATGTTCCAGCGTTTTTTCTTCTGATTTTAAATCTTCAGAAACATCTGCACCGAAATGGTAATGCAACTTTTCTGCATCCCACAATTCTTTTGACTCGAGGTATTGATAAAAAATGTCAGCACCATCCAAAAATTTCTCTGAAATACTCCAGGCGTCGTCCTTTTTCTCATTGGCTTTACTTTCCATCATTACCACAAGCCGCTCTACCGGACGCGTCATGGCAACGTAAAGAACATTGAGCGCGTCAAGCATCGACTTGCCGCATTCAGCTTCGTTGAGCGCTGACTGGCTGCTAGCTTTTAATATATCGCCCGTTTTAACCAATGCCACCGGCAATGGGGTATCCTGCTGAAACTGCGGATCGATCCACAGGAACTCACCACTATTTTTCGATTTGATATTGGCATAGGGCAGGATCACCACCGGAAACTGCAAGCCCTTTGCTTTGTGAATGGTCATCACCGTGACCGCCTGCATGGTTTCGGGCACCACGATGGATTCTTTCTGGCATTCCTCATCCCAAAAGCGCAAAAAGTCGGGGATGCCTTCGGGATTGGTAGCGGTGTATTTGATGACGATATCGATAAAAAACCGGACAAAGTCGTTGCGACCGCCTTCCGACAATTCAAAAACACGAATTACCTCGTGCACCAGATCGGTCAGGCTCAGACTGGCCAGCCTGTCAAAATCACAATCATATCCGAAAACCTCGTACAGCAAGGCCGAAAGAGTAAGTCCATCCGGGTTTTTGGTATTAATATCAATGCTCAAATTCAGAAGCTGATGCAAATCCACAACCTTTTCGGGAGAGCGACTAAAGAGGAAAACGAGCATTTCGCCGATGTTGATCTTGTTGGTTTTATCATTAATAAACCGAAGAAGCGCAATGATAAAACTCACTTCCGGGCTTGAGATAAGCAACAGCGCCTCGCTCGTAACCACGCTGATGCCGTTGTAGGTGAGATGCTGCGCAATGTTGCTTGCCTGATCATTTTGTCGAGTCAGAATGGCAATCTGTCCGGGCTGGAATGTATGAAGCTGCTTTTGTACCTGCTCCATAATGGCATCCATCCATTGCTGCTGTTTGTCACCCTTGGTTTCGGTTTCGGTATCTGTTTCGGTTTCTGCATCAGTTTGTTTTTTTTCAAATTTTAAAAAATGGATGTCGACAGTGCCGCCGGTTTTCTTTTCGTCCACCTTTTGCGGACTGCAATCGTAGATGGTTTGCAAATTTTCAGGCACCAATTGTTTGGCAAATTCAAAAAAATCATTGTTAAATTCCACCACTTCCCGAAACGAGCGGTAGTTGGTACCAAGCTCCAGCTCTTTGCAATGGTGTCGCAACAGGTTTTCGCGCTGCTGCATTATCGGATCTCCGTCGTGGTGCATCAACGCCGGCAACGCTGCAAACTGCTCTACATCGCCATTCCGGAAACGGTAAATGGCTTGTTTGCCATCGCCAACAATCATGTTGAAATGATTGCTTGCCAGCGAATTTTCGAGGAGCGGCAGCATGTTATGCCACTGCAACACCGAGGTGTCCTGAAATTCGTCAATAAGAAAGTGGCGGTATTTTTCGCCGATACGCTCATAAATAAACGGCACCGGCTCGCGCTGCACGATGGTGGCGATGCGCTTGTTGAACTCGGAGATGTGCACGATGTTCTCGTTGTCACGGAAGTCCTGCATCACCTTTTCGATTTCATTCAGCAGCGCCATTTCATAAATATGCGTTAGGACGAGCTTGTGCAAATTATAAGCCAGCAACAGATTCTGAATGGTGTCAGAAGTTAAATGAAGCAAATCTTCCAGTTCGGATTGCAGATTTTCGATGATCACGCGCTTGTCAGACGGACATTTACCAGAATACCATTTTTGATTGTCCAGCATATTCTGAACAAATTTATTAGGCTCAGGTTTGCTAAAATCCCCGTTAGCAATTCGTTCAAAGTATGAATAAACGCCAGTTCCACCCCGGTACATCATCTCGCCGGTGATGCCATTTTGCGAAAGCAGTTTCATTGCATCTGAAGCCGGGACTTTTATTTTGGTTTCGATACTTGCGCAATGTTTCGACAGCTGCTGTTGGATTAGCTTAAAGTCGTTGATGGAGAGGTGCCGTAGCTTATCGGCAGCCAGTTGGCTGTCTTCGCGCAGCATGATTTTACCAAATTTGAAAATCTCATTTTCGATATTCCAGCTTTTCTCATCCTCCATTTTTGTTTTAATAAAACTTACCAACAGAGTGGTGAGTTCGGCCTCCACGCCGGCCTTGCTCAGCAAGGCGTCGACACTTTTGCGCAGGAGATTTTCGGCACTAAGCTCCACCTCAAAACCGGCGGGCAACTTTAGTTCGCGCGCAAAGCTACGCACGATGCTATTCACAAAGCTGTCGATGGTGCCGATGGCGAAATTGGAATAATCGTGCAGGATGTTGCCCAACACCAGTTGTGCCCGCGCCTGCACAGCCGCTGCATCGCCCTGAAGTAAATCGCAATAATGCGCCGACAATCCCGCAAGCATTCCCCGGTCTTTGTCGTCGGCAACGTCGTAGGCCATCAGCGCCAGATATTGCAGGATACGATCTTTCATCTCCCCGGCGGCTTTGTTGGTGAAGGTAATGGCCAGGATATGCCGGTAGTCCTCCGGTTGCTGCATCACCAGGTTCAGGTATTCTTTCACCAGCGTGTAGGTTTTGCCCGATCCGGCCGAAGATTTATAAATGGTAAAACTCATCGCATTGTTTTTTTATTTGATTACATTTTTAGGCGCACGGCTGTGCGCTTCTATATACCAAATGTAATTCGGATTGCATTTCCAGACGCACGGCCGTGCGCCTCTACATACCAAACGCAATTCGAATATCTAACTTCCACCCTCTCACCTCTTTCTTCCCTACTGAACTATCAATTTCTCTGTCAGTAATTTCTCAGATGTAGTGAGCCTGAGCAAATAGATGCCAGGCTTTAGCCGATTGTTAAACGAAACATCAGAGATCCCCGCCGGCAATCTGCCATTGAATATTTCGGCAACACGTTTGCCCGAAAGATCGAAAATTGTCATCGAAACCACATCGGGGCGATCGAGATGCACAGTGGCGGTGGACTCAGCGGCCATTGGGTTAGGAGCTACCGAAAGACGCGTTTCAAACGCAACCGGCTGCTTTATGCCTACGGTACTGCCGGTTATCGAGTCGAGCCATGCAACCGTAATGAGCGGCCCTTCGATGGTAGCCTGCAACAAAGGCTCACCGTGTCCGGTGCCAAGCCATTTGTATTCCACATAGTTGCGGGTGATGGCGGTGCCAAACTGCAACGAGTCTACATAAATGCTGTCGACTTCCTTGACAGTGGAACGCAGCCGCAGCACATCGTAAGTGCCGTACGAGGTGGTGAGCGAGCCCCAGCCGTCAACCACATTCACGCGCTTTCGGTCGATGTTGATGTAGCCGAGATTTGGCAAACCAAAGCCTACTCCCGAAACACTCGAATCGGCATGACCGTAGTTGAGCGGAAATTTATACAATACATCGGCATTATCAAATTTAAGCGGCACCGGAATGCTGTTGAGAGTAAGAGCAAAGCCCACATCAGTATAGGAGCTTGAAGTATTTTTAAAAAACCGGTAAGGGTCAGTCAGCGAAACGCCGACGAGGGTGTCGAGATTGATCCCGGTATATTTCTGTGCAAGGTTGGCCGCGTTGGTGTAAAAGAAGACGAGCTGGTAAAGAATTGGCACGGAACTCACGCTCACGAATGTGTCGACAGTTTGGAACACCGGCTGAAATTCGGAAAAATCCCAGACATATCCGGCGCCGGTAGCTTCAAAGTCGACGCCGCTGATGTCGACGCTGTTGCTCTTGCGCAGCGTGTCGCCGGCTATGGGCATGTCGCTGCTTTTGATGGTAATTTGTGCATAAGCCGGAATCATCATCCCCATGGCCAGCAGCATCAATAAAAAGTGTCGTTTGATAAATAGTTTCATAATGATGAGGTTTTGTAAAAATGAAAAAATGAATCTCTAAAATGATTGGCGAATTTACGCAAAACCTGCGAGGCTCCGCCGATAATTTTACGTTATGGTTTGCAATACTATGAAATGGTTTTGACGCACAACCAGTTGAAAAAGATTACTCACGGCAGTGTTTTTGGCCGCCTGACGCATCAGATTGAAAGAGGCTGCTGTGGAAAGGGAATAAAACGTACTGAAGTAAAAAACCCGGAAAGTATAGATAGCACGCTACTATCTCATAGCATCAACGGGCGGCACTTGACTTTCTTCGGTTAGGGATTTCCACCACACCAACAATTTTTTATTACCCCTGCACACCCGAAACAAAATCATAATTTTGCAAAATGACGTTATATTATGATTTTCAACGTGAACGGCTTTTGCATATCAACCGGCATCAACAAAAAACTCTATTGATATTCTAAAAAAGATTTTCCATAGCATCATCTACCTGATTGCTTTTGTAGTTTCACTGCAACTGGTGGTTTTTCTTTTGCTACGCAACCCGGAGGTGCAGACGCTGGCATCGCGTTTTACCGCAGCCTTCCTGACGCAGAAGACCGGCACCACCATCAGCATTGATGGTATTCAGGTGGAACTTACAGGAACGCTGCACCTTACGGGATTGGTGATAGAAGATGAGCACGGCAATGAAATGATTGTTGCCGACGAGCTATCGGTAGCCCTTTCGGGGATAAGTCGCGCTAAGCGGACATTACGTGTACGCAGCCTACATCTTACCGGCGCAGAATTTTTCTTGCGCCGCTACTCTGCCGACGACCTTAACAACTTAGGCTATTTCATGCGGCATTTCACAAATCCCAACGCCGACACGCTACAGGATAAGCCACCGCCACAGCCCTGGACGCTTTTGGTAAACGACTTACAGATACGCAATGCGCATTTTATTTACGAAGATGCCGATGCTAAAGTTGCCAGCCGCGGCATCGACTATAACGATATGGAGCTGCTCGATATGGATTTGCTCGCTGCTTCGGTAATCATCGACCACGACACCATCAGCACCAGAATTCAAAATCTGACTTTCGTCGAAAAAAGCGGCTTTGAACTCAAGGAGTTCTCCGGCATTGTACGCTATAGTCCTGTCGGACTTTCGGTTAATAATCTGTTGCTGATTACCAACAACTCCAACGTAAAGCTCGACCTGGCATTTGCCTATCCCAGCCTGGGTTCTTTTAAGAATTTTATTGAAGAAGTGCATTTCGACGGCACCTTTGGTAAATCGAAGCTCGATATGAGCGACATCGGGTACTTTGCCGAAACTATGTTTTCGATGACCAACACCATCGGAATCGAAGGCAGCGTGAAGGGCACGGTGAGCAACATCCGCGGAAGCGATCTCGACGTCACCTACGGCACCGACACCCGCTTTGTTGGCTCGGTGCAAATGAACGGCCTGCCCGACTTCTACGAAACCTTCATTAATACCAATATAAAAACCCTTACCACGCGCACACGCGACATCCGTTCTTTTGGATTGCCCGGCGAGGCGCCGCCCATACAAGTGCCCGACCTGCTGATGAAAATGGGGCTGGTGAAGGTATCGGGGAAATTTACCGGCTTCTACAACGATTTTGTAGCTAAAGCGGTGGTGCAAAGCCGGCTTGGGGGCCTCAGGACCAATCTTGTAATGAAGACCAGCCAACAAAACGCTGTGACTTACCAGGGAAATCTGGTAGCCAGCAACCTGGACATTGGCACACTGCTCGACGCGGAGGAGAATCTCGGGAAGACAAGCTTTACGCTTGATGTGGATGGGGAAGGGTTCAGCCGCGACGCGCTGCGCATCAACACCAAAGGGATCATTCAGTCGCTGCAATTTCATGATTATGATTATAACAACATCGCCATCGACGCCAGCCTGGATGCATTAATTTTTAAAGGTCGCGCAGCAGTCGACGATCAAAACCTCGGCTTTGTCTTCGACGGGCTTATCGATTTTAATGACGAAATACCACGTTTTGATTTTAAAGCGCGCATCGACCACGCCGACCTTAACGCGCTGCATTTTTCATCCCGCGACAGCGTCAGCATCCTGAGTACCGCAATAGATGCCGACATGCGCGCCACCAGCATCGACGACATCAGCGGAACCCTGGCAATAACCAATACTTCCTATATCGAAGGCAGTAAAGAATACAAGCTAAAAAAATTGCAAGTGGTTGCCTGGCAAGCCGGCGATGGACTTTCGGGCATCAGCCTGGCTTCCGATTACATCGACGCACGACTGGAGGGTTATTACAAATTGAGCACTCTATCGGAAACTATCGGGAATTACACCCGGCAATACAGTCCGGTCCTGGCTGCAAAACTACCCTGGCAGCAACCGCCAGGAGAGGAGCAGCAATATCTTACTTTTAATATAGAACTGAAAAACACCGACGCCCTTACCGATCTTTTCGTTCCTGCGCTCAAACTTGCCCCACAGACAATAATAGAAGGCACAGCCAATCTTACGGAAGAAAAAGTAAAACTTCGCGGACACGCCGACTGGATAAAATACACCACCCTTACCGCTTACGACTGGAACCTTGAGACCAGCAGCAGTGTAGATGCTTTTGAGCTTACCACAGGTTTCGACAGATTGATGCTTAAAGACCTCAGCATTTCCGATACTGCTGGCTACGGTATCGACAGCCTGCAAATTACTACCCGCCTGGCGCGCGATACCATTCAGTTTGAGCTGCTGTGGAACGACCTGGACAATACCAACAGAAACACCGGACAAGTAGGCGGCTACGTGCATCTGGACAGCACCCGGATAATTGCCGCACTCACGAATGTGAATATGACCATCGACAGCGCTCTCTGGAGCATCCGGCCAGGCAACAGGATAGCGGCTGATACCAGCGGTATCGTTTTCGACAACCTCAACTTATACAGCGACACAAGCTGGGTAAGCATTTCCGGTGGCATCACTTCGCAACCTGACGATAGCCTGCATCTGGCTTTTGCATCACTCGACATTTCGGAGCTCGACCAGCTCATTCGCGGCGACATGATTGACGTGAACGCCATCCTCAGTGGTAAGGTGACGCTGGTAAACCTGATGAAAGAACCTAATTTCCTGGCCGACATCACTCTGGAAGATTTATTTTTTAATGGTGAGGATCTCGGTATGATGAAACTGAAAACAACATGGAACGATGCTGCCCAACGGCTCAGAGTTGACACACGCATCCTGCGCAGTGGCAACCTTGGCGTAAGTGAAGTGGTAGGCATCACCGGTGACTATTTCCCGACCGGCACCCGTGAGAATTTCGATCTCGACGTGAAGCTCAACAACCTGGGCATCCAAATTGTCAATCCTTTTATCAGTGATTATGCTGTGATCGATCAGGCCAGCCTGGCCAGTGGCGCTCTGCACATCAGCGGAAGCTATAACAAACCGGTGGCCACCGGAACCGTCAAGCTCATGCGTACGCAGTTTTTGATTAAATATCTCAACTCACTCTACTCGATAGCCGGCTCTGCGGAGATAGCAAAAAATAGCATCAACGTGAGCAACCTGGTTCTTTACGATACCCAGCAGCATTCGGCTGACCTCTCGGGGAACATCACGCATGATTATTTTAAAAACTTCCGGCTCGCCATCTACATCGATCTCCAAAATCTGCGCGCCCTCAACACATCGGCACGCGATAATGAAATATTTTACGGCACAGCCGTCGCCACCGGAAAAGTAGCTATTACCGGACCCTTCGACGACATACTGATGGGCATCAACGCGAGCACCAACAAAGGTACCCGCGTCATTATTCCTATCAACACCGGACTGAGCGTTTCGGAAAACGACTTTATTATTTTTATAAATGATACCGACACCATCCACAAAGAAGCCGATAATTATAACCTAAATGTCAAGGGTTTCACCATGAATATGGAGCTTGACGTAACACCCGAGGCTGAAATAGAAATTTATCTGCCCGACAACATGGGCAACATCAAAGGCAGGGGCAATGGCGACATCGGCATGGGCATAACACCGCGCGGCGATTTTACCATCAACGGCGACTACATCATCAGCGAGGGCAGCTTTTTCTTTAACTTCGAAAACCTCATCGGTCGAAACCTGAAGATACGCAGCGGCAGCAAGATTTCGTGGACCGGCGATCCTTTGGACGCTACCGTGGACATCACCGCTACCTATACCGTGAAGACCAACCTGGCGGGACTGCGCCTTCAAACCGACTCGACGGCGTTGCGCAATACCCGCGTGGAAGTGCAAAGCAATATCCACCTGATGAACGCACTTTTTAATCCCGACATCCGCTTCTCGATCGACTTTACCAACGTCACCGACGATACCAAAGAGATCATCTTCGCTGCCCTCGACACCACCGATCAGTCGGCAATGAGCCAGCAAATCATCTCGCTGCTGGTACTGGGCAGCTTTAGTTATACTACTGCGGGTCCAAACATCGGTGCAACGGGCTTTAAGCTGCTAAGCAACCAGCTCAGCGATTGGCTTTCGAAGATCAGCAAGGATTTCGACATCGGCATCAACTACCAGCCAGGTAGCGAACTTAGCGAAGAAGAACTGGAGGTGGCGCTGCGGACACAGCTCTTCAACGACCGCCTTTCGATAGACGGAAACTTTGGCGTGCGCGGCACCAAACGCGAACAAAATACCAGCAACGTGGTGGGCGACATCAACGTAGAATACAAAATTACCAACGACGGACGGTTTCGCATTAAAGCCTTCAACCGCACGAACGACATCAGTTTCCTCGAAGACAACGCCCCCTACACCCAGGGCGTGGGGATATTTTTCCGTAAGGAATTTGATGGTTTTAACGATCTTTTCGGCATCCGCTCCAGGAACAATCCCAAACAAACCCAACAGAAACCAGGAAACGACGCGGCGACGAAAAATGAGGAACCACAGGAGGGAAAATAAACTATGTCACTCAGCTTTGCGTTACCACAAGTCAAAGATTCAAATTTAAAACTTTCATGACTTACATCCTCGGCATCGAATCATCGTGCGACGACACCTCGGCGGCAGTGCTGGCCGACACCACCATGCTCTCCAATGTTACGGCCAATCAGGAAGTACATCGCAAATACGGCGGCGTGGTGCCGGAGTTGGCTTCGCGTGCACACCAGCAAAACATCGTGCCGGTGATACACGAGGCTTTGCAAATAGCAGGCATCCGCAAAAATCAACTGCACGCGGTGGCGTTTACACGCGGGCCAGGTCTGCTGGGCTCGTTGCTGGTGGGCACTTCTTTTGCCAAGGCTTTTGCGCTGGGGCTTGACCTGCCACTCATCGAAGCCGACCACATGCAGGCACATATTCTGGCGCATTTTATCCAGATGCCGGGAGAAAATAAAAAGGTACCCCAGTTTCCGTTTTTGTGCCTCACCGTTTCGGGTGGACACACGCAAATCGTGCTGGTAAAGGATTATTTTGAGATGGAGATTGTAGGACAAACCATCGACGATGCGGCGGGCGAAACTTTTGATAAAGCAGCTAAAATCATGTCGCTGCCCTATCCCGGCGGTCCCGTCATCGACAAACTTGCTGCTGCCGGCGATCCCAAAAAATTCCCATTTCCACACCCACAAGCCAAAGGATTCGATTATAGTTTCAGCGGACTGAAGACCTCTTTTTTGTATTTTCTGCGCGACAGCCTCAAGGTCAATCCTAATTTTATTAATGAAAATAAGGAAGATCTCAGCGCCTCACTGCAGAAGACCATCATCAGCATACTGATGCACAAGCTTACGCTGGCAGCCAAAAGTTATGGGATCAACCAGATAGCCATTGCCGGTGGCGTTTCGGCTAACTCGGCACTGCGCCACGCCATGCAGCAGGCACAAACCGAAAAAGGCTGGGAAACCTTTGTCCCACCCTTTTCATTCACCACCGATAACGCGGCCATGATTGCCATTTCGGGATATTTTAAATATTTAAAAAAGGATTTTACTGCACACAGCGCAGCTCCGTACACAAGGGGTGGGATTGAATGAGAGTTTTGGTAGAAGGAGAAAGAACCCTCAAGCGCCTTGCTTTATTAAATAGGAAAACCGGTTTTTAAGGAATTCCTTTAATCAAATCCTGAATTTCATTATCGGAAACATCATTCGTTTCACTCTATAGCTCATCTACAAACTCTTTAGCAGACCTGGTTTTTAATTTGCCTTGTTCAACCAACTACAGTTCCCTAAGTCCTTGGCGAATATTCTCTTTGATCTCCTTTGTTGAAGGTTCTTGATATTTACGTTCTACCACAATTCCTAAGTGTTTTTTTTGAGCACTTTATTTAAAGTTATTGTACAAAATTAAAAAAAAAAGAGCTATCGACGATCCGTGGTAAGGTTTACGCACAGGCCATCGATAGCTCCGAAGTGATTTATTAACAAAAACTATAACTATGAAACAAAGCTTAAAAAGACAAAAGCAGCTGATTTATTAATCAGGGAACTCTTTAAGTATGTTTTTTACATCGTCGGGAGCAATGCGCCCGAAGGTTCTGTCGCCAATCTGAGCCACCGGCGCCAAACCACAGGCACCAACACAGCGCAGACAAGTAAGCGAAAATTTACCGTCGGGTGTCGATTCACCTACTTTGATACCCAGCTCTTTTTTGAACTCATCGAGCACTTTCTCGGCGCCGCGCACATAGCAGGCCGTGCCCATGCAAACGGAAATGGGATGTCTGCCGCGTGGTATCATCGTGAAGAACGAATAAAACGTTACCACTCCATAAACTTTAGCCAACGAAATCTTGAGCTGGTTGCTCACCACCTCCTGCACCTCGGCAGGAAGGTATCCAAACTCACCCTGTACTCTGTGAAGCACGTTTACAAGATCGCGTGGATTATTGTTGAACGAATCGCATATCTCGATGATCTTTGCGACGTCCGTTTCTTTCAATTTTACTTTTATTGATGACATATTTCAAAAGATATTTACGTCAGAATTTTTTAATCAAACTATTTCCTTAATGATTTAGCCTTACCGGATTACTCCTCGATAAATATTTCTTTTTTGCGGTCGAAATAATGTGTGTGGAGCAAATGGTGCGATTTTTCGCTGAGCGGTTTACCCAAGAAATCTTCGTAGAGTTTCAGGATGTATGGGTTCTCGTGCGATTTGCGCAGTACTTTTCCGGCGTCTTCGGCATAGATTGCTTTTAGTCGCGCTTTAAGGATACTGCTGTCGCCGTGGATGTAAGGCTGTCCGCCACCGCCGATACAGCCGCCGGGGCATGCCATAATCTCGATGGCGTGATAAGTGTTATTGCCTGCTTTGATGTCTTCGAGCAATTTACGCGCGTTGCCCAGTCCGTGGGCTATTCCGATATTGATAGGTAATCCGTCAAAATCGACTGTTGCCGAACGGATACCCTCCAGACCACGAAGCTGTTTAAAATCAACACTCTCAAGGGTCTTGCCGGTATGCACCTCATATGCGGTACGCACAGCAGCTTCGATTACACCACCGGTAGCGCCGAAGATAACACCAGCACCGGTAGATTCACCTAATGGAGTATCGAACTCACTGTCGGGCAGTTCTGTAAATTCGATGTTGGCACGTTTGATAAGATGTGCCAGCTCTCGTGTAGAAATAGAGTAGTCGACGTCGGGATTCCCGTCAGTTTGAAACTCCTCACGGGTACACTCGTACTTCTTAGCCACACAGGGCATGATGGAAACCACGATGAGTTTTTCGCGATCTACTTTAATTTTATTAGCGAAATAAGTTTTGGCTATTGCACCAAACATCTGCTGTGGTGAGCGTGCTGTTGAAGGAATTTCCTTCATCTCCGGGAAGTTGTGTTCAAAAAACTTGACCCAGGCCGGGCAGCATGAAGTGAGGATAGGCAACTTCACGTCGGGATCACCCTGCAGGTGCAGGTTAAGACGTTGAAGCAGCTCGGAGCCTTCTTCCATAATGGTAAGGTCGGCAGCAAAATCTGTATCAAATACATAATCAAATCCCAACTCACGAAGTGCGGTAGTCATTTTTCCGGTAACGAGGGTTCCCGGCTCCAAGCCGAACTCTTCGCCAAGCGCTGCACGCACTGCAGGAGCGGTTTGTACCACCACCACTTTGTCAGGATTGGACAGGTCGTTAATCAATTGGTTAGAATGGTCTACTTCTGTCAGGGCGCCGGTAGGACATACGTTTATACATTGTCCGCAATAGGTACACACGCTGTGGTCGAGGTTCATCTCGAAAGCGGGAGCTACCACCGACTGGAAACCGCGGTTTACAGCCGAAAGAACACCAACAGTCTGCACATCGTTACACATTACTTCGCAGCGACGGCACATGATGCATTTATCCATGTCGCGGATGATGGAGGGCGAAGTGTCTTCACGATAAGTGCTTTTAACACCAATAAAAGGAACATCGCGAATGCCAAGTCTAATAGCCAGATCCTGCAGCTCGCAATTGCCCGACTTGGCGCAAACCAGACAGTCGAACGGGTGGTCGCTGAGGATAAGCTGAACTACTGTTCTACGAGCGTTCAAAACACGCATCGAATGCGTATTTACTACCATGCCAGACATACATTGGGTAACGCATGAGGGAGCCAGGTTTCGGCGTCCTTCAACTTCTACAACACACACTCGGCAGCCGCCCGGTTTGTTTTCAATATTCATGTCGGGCATGCTAAGATAGCACAAGGTGGGGATGTGAATACCTATACTTTTAGCAGCATCCAGAATAGTGGTGCCTTTTTTAACTTCTACAGTTTTTTTATCTATGGTCAGACGAATCATTTCCATTATAATGCTTTTTTAATAGTTGGATTAAACAATTTCGATAGCATTGAATTTACATTTCTCCATGCAGATTCCGCACTTAATGCAGGTGCTTTGATCGATTTCATGCACCTGTTTGCGTTCGCCCGAAATGCAGTTAACCGGGCAGTTGCGGGCACAGGCAGTACATCCCACACAATTGTCGGGTATGATTACGTAACGCATCAGCGACTTACAGGCGCCGGCACGGCATTTATGATCTACCACGTGCTCTACGTATTCGTCCCAGAAGTTGTTCAGTGTAGAAAGTACCGGGTTAGGTGCAGTTTGACCTAAACCACAAAGGGAAGTATCTTTGATAACGTTGCTCAAATTTTTCAGATTCTCCAGCGTCTCCATGGTTGCTTTCCCGGAGGTGACGGTTTCGAGCATTTCGTGTAAGCGTTTGTTGCCAATGCGGCATGGGCTACACTTACCACATGACTCTTCTACTGTAAATTCCAGATAAAACTTAGCCATCGAAACCATACAGTCATCTTCGTCCACTACGATCATACCACCTGATCCCATCATGGAGCCAGCTTCTACCAGCGTTTCGTATTCGATAGGCATATCCAAGTGCTTTTTCGTTAAACATCCACCCGAAGGGCCACCGGTTTGTACAGCTTTAAATTCTTTGCCGTCTTTGATGCCACCGCCAATTTCAAAAATTACTTCGCGCAGGGTAGTTCCCATGGGTACTTCTATCAGTCCCACGTTATTGATTTTACCCGCCAGAGCAAATACTTTGGTTCCTTTTGAACCCTTAGTGCCAATACTTGTAAACCATTCGGCGCCTTTGTTGATAATAATTGGGATGTTGGCAAAGGTTTCGACGTTGTTAACGTTGGTGGGTTTTCCCAAATAACCTTCCACCGATGGGAACGGAGGTTTAAAGGTAGGTTCGCCACGGCCGCCTTCCATCGAACTGATAAGTGCAGTTTCTTCGCCGCATACAAAAGCACCGGCGCCATAACGCAGCTCTACATGGAAATCAAAATCGGTATCGAAAATTCTCTTACCCAGCAGCCCGTATTCCATGGCCTGATCGATAGCAATCTTCAGACGTTTGATGGCCAGTGGATATTCGGCGCGTATGTAAATAAGACCTTTGTTTGCGCCAATAGCGTAGCCGCAAATGGCCATAGCTTCGAGCACTGCATGTGGGTCGCCTTCCAGAATGGAGCGATCCATAAATGCGCCCGGGTCACCTTCGTCAGCATTACAAACAACATATTTCTGGTCGCCTGCGCTCTTGCGGGTTATATCCCACTTGAGGCCGGTAGGGAAACCAGCACCGCCACGACCGCGTAACTCTGATTTTTTTATGATGTCGATAACAGCTTCGGGTTTCATCTCTGTGAGGCATTTGCCCAAGGCTTCGTAGCCATCGCGCGCCAAATATTCTTCGATATTTTCGGGGTTAATAAAACCACAGTTGCGCAAAGCAATACGAATTTGTTTGCGGTAGAAACCCATGTGCCTACTATCGGGGACATGCTCTTTGTTTTCAGGATCAGTGTAAAGCAGGCGTTCTACCTTACGTCCTTTCAAAACATGCTCCTCCACGATTTCGCGAGCATCATCAGGTGTTACCTGTGTATAAAAAGTGTTGTCGGGATGCACTTTCACAATCGGTCCTTTTTCACAAAAGCCGAAGCATCCTGTTCTTACCACCTTAGCTTCATTTTCAAGTCCGTGAGCTTTGAGTTCACGTATAAGCGCTGTTTCTATCAACTCGCTTTCGGAAGCCCGGCAGCCTGTACCGCCGCATACCAGCAGTTGCATTTTCAGTTGTTGTGCCATATCTTGCTTGTTACTTTTTAGTCAATAGATTCATAATTCACCGGGATAATACCTTCGACGAGTTCACCATTTTTGATGAATTTCTCAATGATTTCGTCGGCACGTTTTGTATCCACGTATCCAAAAACGATTGGCTCTTCGCCAGGTCTTGTCACTTCAATTGTGGGCTCAGCATAGCAATAGCCCATGTCGCCGGTTTGTGTTACCACAGCATCGATTCCGCGTTTGTCGAGTTCTACGATGAGAAAATCCATAATGCCCTTGGCTCCGGAGGCAATGCCACTTGTAGCCATGCCCACCTTGATCTGAACGTACTTCTCAGGATCGGCGCTTTTTTCGCGTAGGTTGAGCTGCTTCTGCTGCTCTTCCCTCATCTTACGCAACTCGGCTAAATTTTTAATTTTTGCCATTTTTCTTTAGTTGTTTGTTCGGTTAATTTATCTCGAAAAATTACTATATCGTTTTCTTACAGTTATTTACCCTTAAGTGAAACTCTGAGACCGGTGCAAAATTATGACGAAAGTTCATAATAAAAAACGTTTTTTCGTGAACAAGCTAACAGTGTTACTAGATTAACATTACCCAATCTAACTTTTCCAATTACAGGCTCTTGCACCACGTTATTTATCAACGAGATAGCCAAAGTCAGAAGGTTCATTTTGCAGCTTGTACAAATCCTTACAGCCTGCTGGCAGGTATGGTATTGTCAGAAGCAAGGAACATCAGAACTCATCTTGTAAGATCCAAAATTGCATTTACAAAAGTCAGCGGATGAACCGGATTTCCCGGGATGTACAAATCGACGGGATATTTATCCAAAAACGTCCGATTTATGGCCGGGCTTCCGGCAAAAATTCCACCGCTGATTGCATCAACACCAACAAGAACAACTATTTTTGGTGAAGGAATAGCATCGTAACAAATCTGTAAAGCTTCAGCCATATTTTCGGAAACAGGGCCTGTAATTACAACTCCATCGGCATGACGAGGCGATGCTACGAACTCGATTCCATAGCGACCCATATCGAAGTTTGCGTTTCCACTGGCTCCCAATTCATATTCGCACGAATTATCGCCCCCTGCCGACACTTGTCGCATTTTTATCGATCTTGAAAATGTATTTCTTACCTCTTTTCTGGTTTTATCTTTCTCAAAAATTATAGGATTTCGATCGCCTTCTTTGATAATTAAGTTTTCGCGCACATTGGATGACGTTAAATAATCCTGGGTGAATTTTATTTTTTCGGGAAAAGCAAAAGCACATTCGCCGCAAAAAGCACATTTCCCCATGTCGATCCTCACGGGATTGGCTAAAATTGCCTGCAAAGGACAAACATTTACCAGTGCCTGCTCATCGACTTTGGCATTGGAAATTTCTGGCCGGCCTCTGAAGGGTGCTCTAAGTTTAACATTTCTCAGATCCGGAATGTACTGTCTCCCGTTGTGGAGCATTACTTTAAATTCGTTTATCATTGCTCAAATTTTATAAGTCGTGACCGCAATAACTTAAATTATAACTTTTGTTGTTGATTGGAAAATCGGAGATTTCGGTATTTCTCAACGACAACTCCAAAGCTTTCCAGTTGTGCATCGAAGGGTCTTTTATTTTGTAATGCATCAACTCGCCATTTTCGTCTGTAATAGCACAATGGCAAACTTCGCCCCGCCATGCTTCGTTGACGGAAATTGCCAGCTTACCGGGTTTCAACGGTAATTGATAATCCGGCTTTTCTGTTTTCGAGGCGTCAAATTGGTAATTACTCATCAAATTCCGTATCCAGGCAATAGCGGTTGCTATCTCTTTTCTCTTTAATAAAAATCGCGAAAAAACATCGCCGTTATCGACGACAATCATTTCGTAAGGGAATTTTTCCATTGCCCGGTTTGGATGCGTAATTCTGATGTCTCTTTTAATCTCCGTCATCCGCGCCGACAGTCCGACAGCCCCAATTAAACGGGCTTGCTGTGGGGTTACCTTTCCAACAAAATCGAAACGGTTCTGAATGCTCGGCAAGCGATAGGTTACGTTTGCCATTTCGTCAAACTGCTTTTCATATTTTAATAACATTTCGAGCAGTTCTTTTTTTAACTCTTCGGTAAAAGGAAAATTTGTTCCGCCCACCCGCACCAGACTTTTACCCAAACGATTGCCGCACCAGAATTGTGTATAATTGATAATGGCTGTTCGCAAAATCCCGAAAACATTGGCACCAAGATGATACGCCGCATCGATGCACAACGCAGCAATATCGCCGGTATGAATGGCTATTCGTTCCAATTCCATTGCCAACGCACGTTCTATATGTGTTTGTTCGGCAACCTGCTTCCCGGCAAGCGCTTCCATTGTTTGCGCAAACGTTGTAGTGTGTCCGATCACTGTATCGCCAGCAATGTTTTCAGCTAAAATGTTTCGTTGCAAATTTTGCTTTTTATCCAAAAAAAGCTGTTCGATGCCGCGATGCTGCCAGCCTAATTGTATTTCGAGATGCAAAACATTTTCACCGTTGCAGATAAACCGAAAATGTCCAGGCTCAATGATTCCGGCATGGATAGGCCCGACACCAACTTCGTGCAGCTCTTCGCTTTTGATAGAATAAAACGGATAATCGTTGACTTGCAATTTCTTATCGGCACGATCGTGAGCGAAGCGGACAGGCTTTGGCCAGGGATGATTTAAAAACTCAACACCAAAATTCTCGTGAATTTCACGCTCAAAAATATGCAGCGCAAAAATCTTTTCGCTTAAAGCGTGTAATGTTTGTTTTTCGGTTGCTTTCAGAAAATGGGAAAGGATAATTATGTCGTGATTTTCATCATCGGCAATGGCCATAATAAAGTGAAGCCCACTCTCTTTTTTATAGGCAAAATAAGTAAGGCAATGGTTTTCTTCCTCTTCAAATATTTTTAAAACAAGCTCTGAAAATTCATCGTAGGAAAAATTGGGAATCTCCGCCACGTTGACAGACTGATTGTTTTTTATTCGTAGGGTATTTTGTAATTCAATCATGGCTTTACTAATTATAAAATGGCAAGGGCGTTATTAATCAAATCGGTGAAAAACAAGGGTGGATTTACCCCCAGATAAATAACCAGCCCGAAAAGAACAAACTGTGAAATAGTTTCGTAAGGATTCACCTTTATCGACTCCCGATCGACAAGATTGTCGGTTTCGCCATACAAAAGATGAAAGGCGTTTTTACTAAAAGTATAAATGATAACCGTTAACAGGATCAGAACAAAAACCGCGATGTAATAATGCCCGTGAACAAACATGGCTTTAAAAACCAAAAACTCGCTAACGAACAGACCGGAGGGTGGAATTGCCAGAATTGAAACAATTCCCAAAATCATTGACAAACCGCCAATCGGGTTCTTCTTAAAATAACCGGCAACATCTTTTATCCAATACGAATTGAAAAACTGATGTACCTGCCCGATTTGGTAAAACAATCCTGCCTTTGCAAACGAGTGAAATACGATGTGCAGCACGGCAGCATAATAGCCTATTCCGCCAATTCCCAACCCCAGAGCAACAAGCCCCATATGCTCCAGGCTTGAAAAAGCAAACATCCGTTTATAATGTTTGATTCTTAAAAGCTGAATAGCCGACATAAACACCGAAATAACGCCGGCAATAAGCAATACATTCTGTGCCCATTGCAGCACATCTGTTTGAGCAAGAATGGTAAAAATCCTGAAAATACCCAGGAAACCGACATTCATCAACGTAGTCGAAATAAAAGCACTGATCGGTGGCGGGGCAACAGTATGCGCGTCCACGGCAACGGTGTACAAGGGGAATATCCCCATTTTTGCACTAAAGCCTGTTAGGACTAAAAGAAAGGCCATTTTAAGCCAGACGGTATTCATGGTTTGTGTGGCATTCAACAAACGGGTCAAGCTCAAATCGGTAATGCCGATGCTACTTGCCGTGATGCTAAGGAATAATATCCCGATAAAAGCCAGGGCGACACCTACCGACGATACAAATAAATATTTCCAGGCAGCTTCCAAAGCTTCCTTGGTTCGTTCGTGAAAAATCAAAATAGAGACGAACAGCGTGGTGGTTTCGATGCTAATCCACAATACAGCAATGTTATCAGCAAAATAAGCGCTCAACATAGCCGTGATCAGCATAATTAATGAGGCGTAATATCCGGCTTCCTGTGCTGCCGAAAAATGATGTCGTTGTAAATATAAAACACTGTGGTAGAAAGTTGCAACGCTCAAAATACCTAAAACAAAAGCCAGCAAAACGCCCAGGCTATCAAATTTAAAATACAAAGAACTGGTTTCTTCGAGGTGCAGGTAGGCGTATCCGGTGATCATCAAAACAGAAAACAAAAACAGGGAGGAGATCACTTTTGTGTAACGAGCGTTTTTAACCAGAAAAATGCTCAGGCTGATGGCAATTGACAGAATGATAAATGTAAAAAACATAGTCTTAATCTTTTAGTCTGGATAGTTGATCGATTCGGGTACTTTCGAAGGTATCGCCAATGCGGTTGATAAAAACACCTAATACCAACACACCCATGAGCACGTCGAGTAATATTGCCAAATTCACCATCATCGGCATTTCGCTACCAACCGCCAGTGAGAGCAGAAATATCCCATTTTCGATGATGAGATAACCAACGACGTGTGAAAAGATATTTTTGTGTATAATGATGAAATAAATACCAAACAAAACAGATGCGAAGGAAACCGTAAAGTACCGGGTGTGAATGTGGTCGCTGTTTAAATTGTTGCTTATTAAAAAACTAACCACCAAACTAATTACCACCACTATGATCGAATAAAAAACCGGAACCGACACTTCTTGTGTTCGTTTCAGATTATTGCGTTTTCGCACTTTGTTGATGAACCAGGGTACTATGATCGACTTTACCAAAATGGTTTCAGTAAGAATGAAGATAAAATCGAATAATTCAATTTCATTTAAACTGAAAAATACAATCGCAAACAGAATGATTCCTTGAATTACCAGCAGCCACACAAATTTTTTTACCCGCTCCGAAAGAGCGAAATAAATTAAGGTAACTGCGTAAAGAATAATAAATAAATAGGCCATTTTAGTTCAATATTATTTTTTGCGTCATGATTAAAGCAGTGAGAAATACCACAACCGAGATGGCTGAGAGCATGAGAATCCATTGCGGATTTTTTTCCATTTTGTTTCTTGCCCTAAAAGCCTCTAACATCCCCACCGCAACAGAATAAGCAAACTGAATTCCGAAAAAGGCAAGAATTTGCCAATGGATTGCCCACGAACCTTTAATGATAAAATTAGAGATTAATCCTCCGAAAATTGCAAATTTCAGCCACGATGCCATGTGTATCAATGCCAGGTCGAAACCACTATTATCGAGAACCATTACTTCGTGAACCATCGTCAGCTCCAGGTGGGTTTTGGGATCGTCGACCGGCATTCTCGAGTTTTCAACCATTGCTATAAATACCAAAACATAAATAGAAGCGACGCCGATGATGTAAGAAAGGTTGCTGCCAACATTAAAATTTAAAAATAAATCGTGGAAGGAAATATTATTGGTAAACAACGCCACCGACCCAATCAGAATGAAGAATGCAGGCTCTACCAACATGGAATACAAAGACTCACGATTGGCTCCCATTCCTTCAAAGCCGCTGCCGGTGTCCATTGCTGCCGCAATCATCATAAATTTTCCAATCCCCAATAAATAGGCAAAAAACACAAAATCGCCTTCAAAGGATAAAATAGATTTGAACGAACCGACTGGAATAAATAACGTGGCCACCAACGCAGAGGAAAAATAGATTAAAGGTGCAATTTTGAAAATAACACTCGTTGTGCGACTGTAAATAGCTCCTTTTTTGAACAACCGGATTACATCATAAACCGGCTGAAGAATCGGAGGCATTTTCCGGGCAGCAATTTTGGCCTTTACCCTCACGATAATCCCTACAAAAAACAACGAAGAGATCAGTATCAATAGCAGACTAACCATCTTAGATCAAATTAAAAAAGTTGAGTAAAAAAATAAGGGCTAAAAACACGAGAGCATACAGCAAATAGTGTTGGATTTTACCCGTTTGGAAAACAGCAATTTTCTCCATCCAGACCAATAACTTATTTCCGGGTCTGGTTATTAAATTGTCTTCGAAAACATCGCTGGAACGGGTCTTAAATTCCCGGTTCTGAGGGAATATTTCAGCTTCATCAAAATCTTTAAAATCATTTTTAACATTTACAACTTTTGATGTTAACTGCACAAAATTGTCGGCGTAAGATGCTGCTGTGTATTGATGCAAAGCTGGATTGGCTCCTGAATACGCGCAGCCCCATGTAGCATTTTGTTTTACAATTTGCTGCTTTTGCTGCCAGGCTCTTAACAGCCATAATGAACCAATAAGTATTATAAAAATGCCGGAAGACAAACTAATGTAATTCAACGTTGGAATTATGCGCTGAAGGGCAAGAGTATCGGCTGAAAACAAGACGACTACCTGAGAGATCAGACGCGTAAAAATGACAGGAATAAAACCAATGACTATTATAAAAAAACCAATCAAAAAATCAGGAATCAACATCTGTTTCCCAACCTCGGTGGCATGTTCCACTTTGGATGACCGGGCTGTTCCGAGAAAAATAACGCTGAACACTTTGGTAAAACAAAACACAGCCAAACCGCCAATAATAGCCAATCCGATAAAACTGAACATGAGTACAATGTCGATGTATAAAGTTGCCGAACGAAGCGATTTAAAAATTCCGGAATAAATTAAGAACTCGGAAATAAAGCCGTTAAACGGGGGCAACCCACTAATTGCCAATGCTCCGAGGAGAAAGAACAAGGCGGTTTTAGGCATTTTTTTAATTAAACCTCCAAGCTGCTCAATGTTTCGTGTGTGGGTTTGTTTGTAAACCGAGCCAACGGCATAAAAAAGTAATGACTTGAAAAGAGAGTGGTTTAGGATGTGTAAAATTCCGCCGCCAAAACCAAGAACGGCAAGCACCGGCATGCTTTCGGCAATTCCGATAACACCCAAACCTATCCCTATGCCGATAATCCCAATGTTCTCGATACTGCTATAGGCCAATATTTTTTTTGAGTCCTTCTGAACAATGGCCAGCGAAATGCCCGTTAAACCGGTTATCAGCGAAACAATCAGAATAAATAAACCAATATTAAGCAAATCGTGAGGGATATACAACAACACGCGAAGGATGCCGTAGATGCCCATTTTGATCATCACGCCACTCATTACCCCCGAAACGTGCGAAGGTGCAGCCGGGTGTGCATGGGGCAACCAGGAATGTAACGGGATAAATCCGGCCTTAATTCCGAACCCGACAAAAAACAGTATAAAAAGCCAAAACGGATTATGTGATGCAAAATAAACCGACAGACCGTCGAAACTAAGTTCTGCGTTTGTCTGCACATAGGCGACAATAAATGCAACCATCAGAAAGACAACCCCCACATGCATTTGTATCAGATAATTAATGCCAATTTTTATGGTTTCCTTTTTTTCTGATTCAAAAATTACAAGGAAAAATGAGGAGAGCGACATAATTTCCCAAATCATCAAAAAAGCAATGGCATCGCGGACAATTACAACCAAAAGCATTGAAATGTGAAGCCATAAAAAATTAAAGAAATGCCAGCCCATCTCCGCTTTACTTTTTGTATTGAAATAGGGTTGTAAATAGCCTTTGGCGTAAATAATACCGGTAAGTACCGTAAAATTTATGACCAGCATAAAGAAGGCGGATAGTTGGTCTATTTTGATGAATAGGGTGTTTCCCAAAAACGGGGTAAATGGCAGCGTTAACGTGGATGAGAATGCTAAAACGTTAATGAGCCAGATGCTTGAAATAGTAATAATTGCAAGATGCAATGCCAAACCAAAATAATACTGATACTTTTTTGGAAGCAGAAACAAAACAAATGTAAGGAGTATCGCAATTTTAAATAAAACAATTGTCATCGTAGTTCATTTTGATAAAGAAGATTTTGATGGCTCCAAAATTAGAACCTATTTCCTTAAGAAAATCAACAAGCCCGTTTCTTTCTTCTGAAACGAAGAAAAAAACGGACCTCAGTGCTGTTGTATATTATAAGAAAATTATTAGCCGGGAATGGGCTATCAGTGCCATACATGCGGCCATTATCGTCATCGCGACTCTCTGACTTTGACGAGAAATTATGACAGAATTACGATTGGGAAAAGGAAAGGTTATGTAAACCGGATGCACATTGAATACTTATCCGGCCTGGTTTTTTCCGGAAGAACATGGTTCATCAGATTGTGTGAGGATCAATCGAAGCGACGAGTTTTTGGTGACGTACACCCAGGCCCAGTCGATGAAGATGATTATTTTGCTGCGCACATTCAGGATGAGCATCAGATGCAGAAACATCCATACAAACCAGGCAAAATATCCTTTGAAGCTGGTAAATGGGAAATCGACCACTGCCTTGTTTCGGCCAATGGTTGCCATGGAACCAAGGTCCTTGTATTCGTAATCCACCGGTACCTTTCCCCTACCCAACCTCTTAAGATTTTTTGCTAAATTCTTACCCTGGTTTATCGCCACATTGGCCACCTGAGGATGCCCCTTTGGGTACTTGGGTGTTTCCATGTAGGCAATGTCGCCAATGGCAAAAACATTTTCACTTCCTGCCATTTGATTTATTCGATTTACAATGATACGGTTTCCGTGCGTGATGCTGCTTGCAGGCAAGCCCTCAAGCTGGTTGGCTATAACTCCGGCGGTCCATATCACGGTTTTCGTAAGTATTTTGCTGCCATTGTTCAGGGTAAGGATATCGCCATCATAATCGGTTACAAATGTTTCGGTAAGCAGCCTCACGCCCATACCCTCAAGGTATTTTTGTGAAGCATGACGTGCCTTCCCGCTCATATTGTTCAGGGTATGCCTGGTACCCTCTACTAACGTGATATTGAATTTTGAGAAATCGATGCGGGGATAATCTTTTGGGAGGATGTTTTTTCTGATTTCGGCAAAAGCGCCTGCCAGCTCCACTCCGGTAGGCCCGGCACCTACAATCACGAGGTTTCGCAATGCCTCCTTATTCTCCTCTTTTGCTGAAGCAATCTTTTCGAAGGTTTGCAAAATGTGGTTACGGATTTTTATGGCATCGTAGGTGCTTTTTAAAGTATGAGAATGACGGCAAATTTTATCATTCCCAAAAAAATTGGTCTTACAGCCTATGCCAATCACCAGATAATCATAGTTGAAATCGCCAATGGTGGTGCGTATTTTATTTTCTTCGGGAAAAACGTGGGTCACTTCTGCCAACCTGATCACCACATTGGTTTTGTTTTTAAAAACATAGCGGAGAGGGAAAGAGATATTAGCCGGTTCAATTTGCGAAGTGGCCACCTGGTAAAACAATGGCTGAAACTGATGATGGTTTATTTTGTCGATCAGCAACACATCGAACAAATTTTTATCCAACTGCCTTGTTATCGGAATGCCGGCAAACCCGCCACCCACAACTATTACCTTCTTTTTTTTTCTCTCCTTTTTCATACCTTGCTCCTATTTTTAATAATGAAATAGCCGGTATTATCAACTTTCCAACAGCACCTCTTTCAACACAACGGCTTGGTTTATTTTGTGGTCTTTGGCCGCATACAAAAGGCAAAGCGTTTTATTTTTCGCCTTTTCACGCAAATTGTCCAGGGCCTCTTTTTTATCTTTTAGCTCTTCGCGATAGCGACGGGCAAATTCATCAAACCGCTCCTCTTTGTGGTCGAACCATTTTCTCAGTTCGGTGGATGGAGCAAGTTCTTTGTCCCACTCATCGAGCTTTGCAACTTCTTTGGAAACGCCACGGGGCCAAAGCCTGTCAACTAAAACCCGGTAGCCATCATCTGCAGAAGGATCGTCGTAAATCCGTTTTAATTTTATTTCTTTCATGGGTTTGGTTTTTTGTATTAATCATTCTACTTATCCCATTCTAAAAATTTCGTTTTCATGCGGCTTAAAGCGAAGGCAACAGTGCGGCTGCCTTTTTATCGACAAACCAAATTAGGTTTCCATCTTCCGGATGGATCATCTGTGCAGGAAATTTCTCCGGTTGACGCGGGTCAATCAAAACGGTTTTTAAAATTTCTGCTTTTTTTTCTCCCTCAACAAGAAAAACAATGTTGTGTGCTTTGTTAATTAAAGAGGGCGTCATGGTGATGCGAAACATTTGTTGCTCCGATACATAGAGCTCTTGTACCAGCCGAGTGTTTTCGAAAATAACATCGGTTTCGGGAAATAATGACGCCGTGTGGCCATCTGCGCCCAGACCCAGAAAAATAAGATCGAAACGCGGCGACTCTTTTCCATAGAATTTTGTAATGATGTCTGCATATTTCTTTGCAGCCTCGTCCGGTTCTAAATCAACAGGAATGGGATTAATATTTATTGCCGGAATATCAATGTGATCCAACAATAAAGCCCTGGCCTTGGTGGCATTATTTCGTTTATCATCCGATGGTACAAAACGCTCGTCACCCCAAAAGACAAAGGTTTTGTTCCAGGAAATTTGATCCCGGTAAGGTGGCTTTGCCAAAAGAGCAAACAGGTTTTCGGGGGTAGTTCCTCCCGATAAGGAGATCACAAATTTTCCGCGGCTTTCGATGGCTTGTTTCGAAATTTTAATCATCAAATCCGCTGCTGCCTTTGCCAATGCAGCTGAATTCTGAAAAACGCTTATGCTATTTTGCTGATTCAATTTCATTTTTTCCAAAGGGTATTGTGAGCCAATTGTGCCCGTCAACAGCTATCAATGCGTGTGCATCCTGAGGTCCGTGTGATCCGGCATCGTAAGTTGGGAAATTAGGAGAGGTGTTTGCTTTCCATGCATCCAGCACTGGCATAAGTATTGCCCATGCCGCTTCTACCTGGTCAGCACGCATAAAAAGCGTTGCATCTCCCCGGAATACATCGAGCAGCAAGGTTTCATAAGCTTCGGGCGTTCCGCCTGTGTAGGTGTCGTGGTAATTAAACAACATGTGAACGGGGTTGAGAAGCATTTTAAGTCCGGGTTGTTTTGCCTGAAAGCTTAACTGTATTCCCATGTGCGGCTGGATATTAAGGATAAGCTTGTTGGATTGCCAGTTTTCGATAGCTTCAACCGGGAAGGAATGATGTGGCACCGGTTTAAATTGAATAGTGATTACGGAAATGGTCTCATTCATCCGTTTCCCGGTACGAACATAAAAAGGCACTCCCTGCCAGCGCCAGTTATCGACATGAAATTTCACCGCTGCAAAAGTTTCTACATTGGATGTTGGTGCCACATCAGGCTCCTCCCGGTAACCCTTTACTTGTTTACCTTTTATCCATCCACTACCATATTGGCCTCTTACGGCATTTTTGTGTACCTCTTCCGGTTTTAATTTTCTCACCGCATTCAATACATCGACCTTTTTATTACGGATTTCGTTTGCTTCAAAAGTGATGGGTGGTTCCATGGCGATAAGACACATTAGCTGGAGCAAATGATTTTGAATCATATCGCGAAGTGCGCCGGCAGTCTCATAATAATTTCCACGGTGTTCGACGCCCAATTCTTCTGAAACAGTGATCTGAACATGATCGATGTAATTCCGATTCCAGATCGGCTCAAATAATGCATTGGCAAAACGAAATGCCAGAATATTTTGCACGGTTTCTTTGCCCAGATAGTGATCGATACGATAAATCTGGGATTCGTCAAAATGGGTATGCAACAAGGTATTAAGACTAATAGCACCCTCCAGATCGTGCCCGAAAGGCTTTTCTATAACAATGCGGCTTTTCTGCTTATTATCACAAAGCTCCGACGATCCTATATTCATCGAAATTTCTTCGAATGCATTTGGCGGAACAGCAAGATAATAGACTGTGTTGGCGGAGGCATTCCATTTTTTTTCGAGAGCTTTTATCTGTTTGCTTATGGCAGAATAGGTAGATGTAGCATCAAACTCCCCTTGCAGATAGGTGAGGTAGTTACTAAAAACATCCCATTGATCTTTTTTTGCTTTTCCCCGTCGCGAAAACTTATCTACGCCTTCATGCAAATGTTTTACAAATTCCGGGTCTGTGTATTTACGACGACTTACCCCGATGACTGCAAACTCTTCGGGAATCCATTTATCCAGCCAGAGATTATAAATGGCGGGAATCAGTTTGCGCCAGGTCAAATCTCCTGTGGCGCCAAGTATTACAATGATGGTGGGGCCTATTTTTGTTCCGGTTTCCATGTTATCTCTTTTGGTTCCATTGTGTGTGAAAAATTCCGTCTCTGTCATTTCGCTCGTAAGTATGAGCACCAAAATTATCGCGCTGTGCCTGTATTAAATTGGCAGGAAGCCATCTACTCCTGTAGCTGTCGAAATAGGCCAAAGCGACCATCATTGCAGGAACCGGAATCCCTGATCCCGCAGCTGTCTGGATAACTTTTCGAATATCTATTTGCGATTGCGTTAGTTTTCTTGAAAACGCATCGCTCAGCATAAGATTCGACAGATCCGGCTGTTTCAGAAACGCAGAACGGATGTCTTCCAATAAGGCAGCACGGATGATACAACCACCTCTCCAGATAGCAGCAATATCTTCTAATTTCAAATCATATTTATACTTTTTAGATGCTACCTGCAACAGCTGCATTCCCTGCGCATAAACTGTGATGATTGAAAAATAGAGTGCCTGCTCCATCCGTTTCAGCAGATCGTTTTTATCTCCGGCGAATTTCGTTATAGAACCTTCCAGATGTTGATGTGCAGCTTCACGTTCTTTTTTATAAGTTGATAAATTTCGCATGGAAACGGCAATATCAATGACAGGAATAGGTACTTGCAAACTCATAGCATCTTCAGAAGTCCAGGCGCCCGTGCCCTTTTGTTTTGCACTGTCGAGGATCTTGTCAATGATCCGGCTGTCGGTAAGGTCATCTTTTTGGGTAAAAATATCTGCGGTTATTTCGATAAGATAGGACTGCAATTCCCCCTCGTTCCATTTTGAAAAAATAGCGTGTAGCTCATCATTATTCATACCTGCACATTCCTTCAGCAGGTGATAAACTTCGGCAATGAGTTGCATCAATCCATACTCAATTCCGTTGTGCACCATTTTTACATAGTGTCCGGCGGAGCCTGGCCCCAGCCATGTTACACAAGGTTCATTATTCACTTTGGCAGAAACAGCTTCCAGCATTTCAGCCACACGCTCATACACTTTCTTCGGTCCACCCGGCATAATGCTTGGCCCTTGGCGTGCGCCCAGCTCTCCTCCTGAAACGCCAACGCCCATAAAATGAATGCCTGATTCCTGCAATTGCTCACTCCTTCTGTTGGTATCCGTAAAGTGAGAATTACCGCAATCCATCAGCAAATCATTTTCCGACAAAAAAGGTTTTAATTCACTGATGACATCGTCCACAATTTTTCCGGCAGGCACAAGCATCAAGATTATTTTAGGCGTCTTTAGCGCACCGAGAAATTCATTCAGGTCGGAGGTGGCGGCCACATTTTCGGTGCCGGCGTCTTTTTTAAGTGTTTCTGCTTGTGAACTATCTTTATCATAACCTATCACGGTGTATCCATGATCGCTCATGTTGTAAACAAGATTGCGCCCCATGGTGCCAAGGCCAATCATTCCGTAGTCGAATTTTGTCTCTTTCATATTTATTATTCTGTTTAATCCAGATTATTATTTTCCAGAATGAGCTAAAACGAACAATCAAGCGATCACTTATTCTGAGTTTAATGCTATTTGGCAGATTGGATATCTCCCAGCATTTTCAATCTTTTATCTGCCAGGTTACTGATCAATTCATCAAAAGATTCGATAAATTTTTGGATGCCTTCGACTTCTAACTGCTGTGTTACAAGTGAGATATCAATACCCACTTTTTTTAGTTCACCAAACAAAGCATTGGCCTGGTCAAGATCCTCCTCAATGGCATCTTTTTTCAGGATTCCATGGTCGGCAAAAGCTGTAATGGTTTTGTCGGGCAAAGTATTTATCGTGTTTTCACCAATCAGCGGATCAACGTAGCGGAGATCATTGTACTTAGGATCTTTGTTGCTGGTGCTTGCCCACAAAGGCCGTTGCACATGAGCGCCCTTTTCTTCCAGTTTTTTCCAATCCGCACCGCTGAATATTTCTTTGAACCGTTGGTAGCACAGACGTGCTGTGGCAATTCCCGCCTTGCCTGATAATTGGAGGCTTTGGCTGGTGTTTTTATCTTCTCCGGCCTTATTAATATGCTGATCGAGCAGCTGGTCGGTGAGTACGTCAATCCTGCTGATAAAAACACTTGCTACGGAAATAATATGATTGATCGGTTTACCTTCTGCAACTCTTCGTGTAATGGCATTGATGTAGGCCTGCGCCACCGCAACGTAACTCTCAATCGAAAAAAGAAGCGTTACGTTGATGTTGATACCTTCGTAAAGCATTTGCTCAATGGCCGGAACGCCCTCCTTTGTTCCCGGAATTTTGATAAGGCAGTTTTTCTTACCAACCTCATCATATAGCCTGCGGGCTTCCTTAATCGTACCTTCCGTATCCCGGGCAAGATTGGGCAGAACTTCAAGGCTTACAAAGCCATCGGTGCCGCCTGATTTTTCATACACCGGAAAGAGGATATCGCAGGCATCCTGTACATCTTTTATGGTAAGTGCATCATAGATTTGCAAAGGGTTTTTGCCCTCATTTACCAATTTGGCAATCTGGTCGTCATAATCTGAACCACCTGTAATGGCCTTGTTGAAAATGCTTGGGTTTGAAGTTATTCCTCTCAGTCCCTGCTCCTCCACTCTTTTCTTTAATTCGCCAGAGGTAATTTTCCCCCGCGTTAAATTATCAAGCCAATAACTCTGGCCATACTTTAATAATTCGATTAGTCTGTTCATCATAAATATTTTTGCTGGTTATTAATCTTTTCTAAATTTCCCTTGCATCGCTGCGAAAGTAGAGCTTTCGCACTTTGTATTATCATGCGGTTCAGATTTTCGCTACGGAATAATCGTTTGTCGTTGTCTTCGAACTATCAACATCTGCGTACTATTTATTTTGTGTAAAACACAACGCTTTTACGGCTCAGGATGATAGCTCCCCGGAACCGTGCGGAAACCAATGGCCAACCGATTCCAGCCGTTTATGGCGACAATGGCCATCGTGAGGGCAATGATTTCCTTCTCGTCGAAATATTTGCGGGTTGCTTCGTAAAGTTCATCCGGCACATCATTTTCCGAAATCAATGTCAGTGCCTCCATCCAGGCCAGGGCAGCCCGCTCGCGATTGGTGTAAAAGGATGTTTCGCGCCAGGCACTCAGCGCGAAAAGGCGCTGCTCGGTTTCGCCTGCCTTGCGTGCATCTTTGGTGTGCATGTCGAGGCAGTAGGCGCACCCGTTAATTTGCGACGCCCTGGTTTTTACCAATTCGTAAAGCGTACGTTCAAGCCCCGAACCGTGCACATATTTTTCGAGTTCGAGCATACCTTTGATAGCCTCGGGTGCTTGTTCTGAGTATTTTATTCGTGGTTTCATCTTATTGGTTTTTATCCTTAATCGGCTATGTTTTCGTTGCTGGTTTCAGGAACATAAGTCAGCTTCCCGGCCACAATTCTTGCGGGCTGCGTGTAGGGATGCTCTTCGACTTTGCCCACGCCCATAATGTGCATCACGTTCCAGCCTTCTGCTTTCAGGCAATCGGAAATCATAGAGCGATGGCAGCGCCACCAAACAGCTTCGGAACAAAAGTAGGCGGTGCGCTGCGTCAGAGCTATTTGCTTCAGCTCTTCTATTCCTTCGCGAAAAGCGTTAGTTTCCATATAATCGGCATAGCCGCGGAAGGCCTGATTCCGCCAGGTAGTATTTTTAGAGTCGAGATGTACTTTCCTTCTACCGCCAAGATTTTTTATATGGATGTATCGAAAGCCGGCTTGCGGCAAGGAAACTCCAAGCGCTTCTTTATTAAAATGTGGAAACTTGCGCGAACCGGGAAAACTCCTGACGTCGGCCACCACTTCAATCTGAAAGGATTTGAGCATGCCAATAAATTCCTCCAGGCTATGAATGGAATGCCCGATGGTCCAAATCTTTCTATTTTGTTTTTCCTGACTCATCACTCCATTTCATTCAGGGCAAGGGCTGAGTGAGCAAAAGCTCCACCCGAGCGCATTTCGGCAGCTACCCAAATTGCTTCCATTATTTCCTGATTGCTTGCCCCTTTTCGCATGGCCGTCCTGGTGTGCGAGCGGATGCAATACGGACATTGTGTGACGTGCGCCACGGCAACGGCAATCAATTGTTTTGTTTTTTCGGGCAGCGCTCCTTCTTTGAAAACCGTTTTGCTGAAATTTGCCCAGGCTTCCATTATTTCAGGAGCCAATGCCGACCTTTTGTCAGCGAGCTCTTTGGTTGATTTTGGATACAAATCTTCGCTTTTCATGGTGTTGGTTTTTAATGATAAATGCTGGTTTTAATCGTGTTTCTTGCCACACGTTGGGCAAACCTCAACTTCGCCTTTTTTTAAACGAATGCCATCAATGTGCTCTTTGATAAACTTACGCACGAGCGTATATTTTTTCTGCTGATGCAACACATCAATTTGATCGTCTTCAAAAAGTTTGCGAATCTTTTGGTCATATTCCTGATAGCCCCAGCAAACAGGGCAAACGCCTTCAGGAGCCAGGTTTTCTGTTGCTTCTTTTGGCTTTTTATAAAAGTCGTGAAGTTGTTCAAAAAAGTCCATAATCAGAATTTTTAAGTTCAAAAAAAAAGGATCAGGTCAAACAGCTATCTGAAACCTGATCCTCTTCTATTCCATCTTTTGCAATAAGCAGGATTTACTTAACCAGGTTTGCTTCAGCCGAAATCTTGGCTGTACCGCCGGCATACAAGCGCGAAACCGGGCATTTTTCTTTGGTAATTGCAGCCAGTTTTTTCAGTTTGCTTTCGTCCAATCCCTGGCATTTTACTTTGCAATCCAGCTTGATTTCGGTAATGTGGGGGCCAGAGTCGTCTTTGGCAAGGGTTATCTGAGCCTTGGTCTCGATGCTCTCAGGATTCAGCCCTTCCTCGGTGAGCAGCAATGAAAGATACATGGAATAGCATCCGGCATGTGCCGCTCCAACAAGCTCTTCGGGATTGGTGCCTTTGGCTCCTTCAAAACGGGAGTTGAAAGTGTAGACGCCTTCGTAGCCGGTAAAACTCATTGTTCCACGACCCTCTTTGATCGTTCCTTTCCATTGTGCGTGTGCATTTGATGTTGACATAATAGTTTGATTTTAAATGGTTATTAATTGATGGATAAATCATTTTTTATTTAAAAACTGCCGCAAAACATATTGTAGGATTCCGCCGTTGCGGTAATATTCAATTTCGATGTTGGAGTCGAGGCGGGCAATGGCCTGAAATTTAATCACGCCGCCCTTGTCGTTTTTGGCCATAATCTGTAGCACCTTGTGCGGTTTGAGATCGTTGGCAATGCCGGTTATTGTAAAAACTTCTTCACCGGTAATTCCCAGACTTTCTGCACTTTCTCCATTTTTATATTCAAGCGGCAACACACCCAACCCCACCAAATTGCTGCGGTGGATGCGTTCGTAGCTTTCGGCCAGCACACATTTTACGCCCAGCAGAAATGTTCCTTTTGCTGCCCAGTCGCGCGAGGAGCCGCTGCCATATTCCTTTCCGGCCAAAACCAGCAGCGGCGTCTGCTCCTCTTTGTATTTCAAAGAAGCATCATATACCAGCATCTCTTTGCCCGTAGGCAAATGGCGTGTGAATCCACCTTCTTTTTCGGCCAGTTTATTTTTGATGCGCACGTTGGCAAATGTGCCGCGAACCATCACTTCATCGTTGCCTCTGCGTGATCCATAAGAATTAAAATTCTTTTTTTCGACGCCCTTTTCCAACAGGTATTTCCCGGCTGCAGAATCTTCAGCAAAGGCGCCAGCGGGAGAAATGTGGTCGGTGGTTACGCTGTCGCCCAAAACCAGCAAAGCGCGTGCATTTTCAATGTTTTCGAGCGCCTCGGGATTTTCAGGAATGTTATGAAAGAAAGGAATTTCTTTGATGTAGGTAGAGTTTTCGTCCCAATCATAAAGCTTTCCTGACGGCACTTCCAGATTTCTCCAGATTTCGTTGCCTTTGAAAATCTCACCGTAATTTTTAGCAAAATCGCCGGGCGACAAAACCTTGCTTAGTATTTCGTTGATCTCATCGTCGGAAGGCCAGATATCTTTCAAAAAAACCGGTTCCCGATTGGAGTCGTAGCTAATCGGCTCGTTGATCAGATCGATATCTACGCGGCCGGCAATGGCATAAGCCACTACCAGCATTGGCGACATCAAAAAATTCATTTTTACCTGTGGATGAATCCTTGCTTCAAAGTTTCTATTTCCGGAAAGGACGGACGTAACGATCAGGTTATTCTCATCAACAGCTTTGGCAATGTCAGGCGTCAGCGGGCCGGAGTTCCCGATGCATGAGGTACAACCATAACCCACCAGATGAAACTGCAGCGCTTCGAGGTCTTTCATCAGGTCGGCCTTTTCGAGATAATCGGTCACCACCTTCGAGCCGGGGGCAAGCGAAGTTTTCACCCAAGGCTTTACGTCGATACCGTGCTCTCTGGCTTTGCGCGCTACCAATCCCGCGCCTATCATTACGAAAGGATTGGAAGTATTGGTGCAGGAGGTGATGGCTGCAATAGCCACTGCGCCATCCGAAAGCATAAACTTCTGCTGCCCTCTGGTGATCCAAACCGTTTTTAGGCCGTTGCTATCTTTCGTTTCTACTTCGGTGGGCATCTTTTTGTCAGATTTGGATACCGGCAAATCGCCACCTTCGCCATCAAAACGGGTGATGGACTTCTCAATCTCACGGTCTTCCTGGGATATGTATTTCCGATCGAAAGATTTGTCCAGCAACTCAATGAATTTGCTTTTGAACTCCTTCAAGAGTATTTTATCCTGCGGCCGTTTAGGGCCGGCAACAGTAGGTTCGACTGTGCACATGTCCAGCTCCAAAACATCCGAATAGGTAATTTTATCTTCGTGTTCGCGCCACAGCATGTTGGTTTTGCAATAGCTTTCCACCAGCGCAATCTGCTCTTCCGAACGATTGCTTTTTCGCATGTATTCCAGCGTTTTATCGTCGATGGGAAAATAGGTGATGGTGCTTCCAAATTCGGGCGACATATTGCCAATGGTGGCACGGTCAGGGACAGAAAGATTGTCCAGCCCCGGGCCGAAGACCTCAACGAACTTTCCTACTACACCAAGCTTACGAAGCATGTTGGCAATGGTCAGAACCAAATCGGTGGCCGTGGAACCCACCGGAAGTTTACCGGTAAGTTTCAGGCCGATCACCTCAGGCATTATAAAATAGAGCGGCTGGCCTAAAATGGCTGCTTCCGCTTCGATGCCGCCCACGCCCCATGCTACCACACCAATGCCATTGACCATTGGCGTATGACTATCGGTTCCAACCAGCGTATCCGGAAAAACCTCCCCGTTTCGTTCGATAACGCCTTTGGAAAGATATTCGAGATTTACCTGATGACAAATACCCATTCCGGGCGGCACCACGCTAAAATTATCAAACGAGTTTTGCGCCCATTTCAGAAACTGGTATCGCTCCTGATTGCGCCTGTATTCTTCGTTGATGTTGCGTTTGTAAGAATACCCGGTGCCAAAATAATCCACCTGAACCGAATGGTCTATCACCAGATCCACGGGAATGAGCGGGTTGATAATGGTGGGGTCTTTGCCTTTCCGGGCTGCTTCGGCACGAAGCGCGGCAATATCAACCACGGCGGGAACACCTGTAAAATCCTGCATCAAAACGCGGGCAGGTTTAAACGGGATATCCTTGTCGGTGGCCTGCGGCTGCCAGTGCAAAATGGTTTCGATGTTTTCGCGCGTTACCGCAAAATCATCGTAATTACGCAATGCATTTTCCAGCAAAATCCGGATGGAAAAGGGCAGCTTGCCGATATCGTAGCCTTGCTTTTGCAATTCGACGAGGCTGTAATAAGTATAACTCTTATCGCCGATTGTCAAAGGTTTCTTAATCTTAAAAATGTCCTTTCCCATGTTGATTTTGTGTTTTGTATTAAGTTAATGTTTAATAAAGCTACTATTTGAGTGCGTTAACAGATTCCTCCCTTTGGTCGGAATGACGAGGCGTTTGATACCCGGAGGATGTTGGAGTGGGTGCGGCTGCGCCGCACCCACTCCAACATCCTATTACCTCAGAAACCTTGTCATTCTGAACGCAACGAAGTGAAGTGAGGAATCTCTTCATTTATTTAGTACTGATTTCAAAAATCAATCCTTAAAACTCTTCTTTTACAATCAATTCTTTTTTGATACCCAGATTAGCCAACTGCTTTTCTACGATGTCCATCATAACCTCGGGGCCACACAGATAGATGTAGTCCTTGCGGTTTGAGATGTTTTTCTTCAAAAAGCCTTCTGAAATGTATCCTTTGGCGTAAACGCCCGCTTCCTCATCCGACAGAATATTGACAAAGTTTTTACCCAACATTTCTTCAAACTCGTCGCCATTGATGATATCCGATTTTCGTTTGTTAGCAAAAATGAGTTTGTTGTTTCCAATTTTATTTTTGGAACGGAGGTGCCTAAAGATGGAGATAAAGGGCGTTACCCCTGCCCCTCCGGCAATGAATGTGCCTTCACCTTTATAATTAATTGTACCCCACGCTTCACTGATGATTAGTTCATCGTCGGGTTTCAGGCTGAGCAACTCGTTGGTTACACCTTTGTGATCGGGATAGGTTTTGATGGTAAATTCCAGATAATCGTCATCGGGAAGGCACGTAAATGTAAATGGCCTTACTTCACCTTCCCAGCCCTCTTTGTTGATGGCTACCTCGGCAGCCTGCCCCGGAAGGAATGTGAAACCGGGAGGTTTTTCCAACACGATTTGCAACACATCATGCGTGACATGACCCACAGATTTTACTTTTAAAATGTACTTTTCCATATTAATCAGGTTTTACGTTTTATTTCATCTTTGATCATCTGAATCAAATTATCGACTTCAAATCCTCCAACCTGGCTGATCATGCTGAGACTTGCCACATGTTTCATGGTGTTGAAAATAATCGGATTGTTCAGCTTGTCGTATTCGGGCGAAAGTGAAACAAGGAATTCCTTGATAAAAGGGTAGCGCTTGATGAGCGAACCCACGATAGTTTTCGGAGTTATTTCCAGCTTCTCTTCAGCTTGTGCCTCCGATATTTCTTTTATCACTTTTTTGTCGTAATCCTTGTCCCAGTTAAGCAACCGCTGGCTGCCGGTAAGGCTGCGAATGTGGGCAACCTCCTGCATCGACTCAAGGGTTCCGCGGTAGTTGCCCTCATCATCGCGCAAAGCGGTGAAAAGAATGTAAATGAACTTTTCGCCTTTATCAATCCAAAATTCAGCTTCATCCTGCTCGCCGCTTCTGAATGCTTTGATGACCGCCTCGACCATGTGCAGGCTCTCGCGCGGATGGCAGTTTTGAACCTTGCGACCAATGACTCCGGCGCTTCGAGGGAAAATCCTATGCTTGGTGTCGGTGTAAAACCTTACCTCGTCGTTTTCGTCCACAAACGACAAATCGACCTGCATGTGTTTGTAGATCAAATTTATCTGTTCCAAGGTTATCCGGCCGGTAGTTACATCGAGCATATCTCCTTTGCTGCCACCATTGCCTGCCACCCCGTGCTTTTCGAGTACTGCTTTCAAATCATCCAACAAAGTGCTGTCGACTGCGGGTGAATTTTTCCCTTGTCCGCGCTCCGTTTTCGTGGCGGTGCCTTTGTATGGCTTTGGCTTTTCAATGAGGCAATAACCAATTTCGTCGTCGCTGATGCGCATTTCTGCAAATTCTTCATCGGATAAAAGCTTGAGTGAAGTGGGATAAAGGACATCGCGCTCTTTGGACAGAATGTCGCGCACCAAATGAATGACGTTAGGCTGAGCTTCAATAAACGATTGATCTTTGTCGGCCTGCAGCAATTCGTACGAATCTTTGATGGCATCGCGCACGCGGTCGTCGAAGGTCCACATGATTTTTGACGGTCGGTCGAATCCTTTGCGCTCCAGCGCCGAAAACAATTGGTGTTGTTTGCGGCTGAAGTGAGTGTTGATCTGGCTGAGCTGCGCATACAGTTCAAGCCATTCGTTTTTGATGAATTTGCCCTTAAGCTTTACTTCCATCTGGTGCACAACTTTCTTGATGGCCGCAGCTTCATCGGCATAGGTCTGGATGGGATGCCCCGACGGGAGATTCAATCTGTTGACCAACAAAACATCGCGGAAGACATCGATGATATCATCCATACCCTCCGCCATGATTTCGTCGGTAATGCCGGCATTGTACAAATGCTGTTCGCCGTAAGCAAACTCTTCGGCCGTGATGTGGTCGAAGGTTTTGTTGACCAACTCTTTGGCCTCGGCCAGTGTAAACTCCTTGTTGAAGACCTTTAGCTTGATATCAATCATTTTATCAACGCGATCGTTGTCGATATCAAGATGCTTCTTCATCTCGATGGGATTTTCATCTACATTGATATTTTTAAAAGTTTTCATCACAATGGTTTCTATTCATATTTGATGACCTCTACCGGGCAGCTCTCGGCGGCTTCGATAATTTCATCCTCGTGCGGACCAAAGTCGGCACCTTCGATTACTGTTGCTTCGTCTTCCACTACAAATACTTCGGGGCAGATGCTCTCGCAAAGCCCACAGGCTGTACAACCTTCTTCGATCCATACTTTTTTAATTGCCATTTTATTTATGTTTTTAAAGTTAGTTAATAATAAATTCATTTTCAAGTTCGATAGCTTTGGGAAACAGGATATTATTTTCGAGATGGATGTGCAGATGCAGATCATCTTCAAATTCCTTGAGCAGTGCATACGTTACCTTGTAGGTATTGCAGCCATCCGGCGGCACAGTGTAGTTGTTGCTCAGCGTCGAAATTTTCTTAAACCTGTCGCCTTCCGTGTCGTGCTCATGCATCATATTTTGAATGGGATTTTGCACCTTCCCAAACGGAGCCTGTGGCAAGGGTTGTCCGGCCGACTTAGCGCGCACCATCTTACCTATAAACGGGAAAAGCATCAGCTCCTCTTTTTTCATGTGCATGGCCAACTCGCCGACAGAAATGTCGAATTCTTTTTTTATTTCAAATAATTCGGGATGCCGGTCGCCATGCGCCTGACACACTTTTTCGAGGTATTGCTTCAAAATTGGCGATTTTTCTTCTACATACCGGTGGTGTTTTTTCTGTATGTAATCGGCCAGCAGGTCGAGCGGCCACGATTTGAAATCGACCGAGGTGCCCTGTTGATTGTTGATAATCGCGGCCAGTTTACCGGCAACCTCATCGGTATTTACCGACTTTTGCCGGCAGGCTTCGTCCACGGTTATGTTGCCACCGCAGCAAAAGTCGATGCCAAAAGATTCGAAAACGGCTGCTGCACGATAATCCCCGGCAACTATTTCTCCAATTGTTTTTTCTTTGATATCATTCATGTTTTACAAAGTTATTTAAGAGTAACAAATTCAATATTTAAAAAGTTTAAAACCGAAAACAAACAGGCAAACAATTTTACCAACTCCATGCCTATGTTATAAACGTGCGCATGGAGGTATTTTACCTGGGTTATCATAGCACGCTTTTTCTTTTTAGATAAGTTTCGCCTTTACTTATTCCCTCTGCTAATTCGAGGATTGTGGTGGTTTCGAGCATCTGCTTCAGATCGTTTCTGATCTTTGCAAACTTATGATGCACAGGGCACGGCTGGATTTCAGAACACTCCTCCAGACCCAGTCCACATCCTTTGTAGATTTCGTCGCCATCGATGGCGGAAACAATCTGACTCAGTTTGAGGGTATTCAATTTGGCGGGATCAATTTCGAAACCGCCGGCAGAACCGCGCACCGAATCGATCACGTTTGCCTTTACCAGAATTTGTAAAATTTTCGCCGTAAAGGCTTCCGGCGCATTAGATGCGCTGGCGATATCTTTTAAACTCACACGCCTGGCCTCTTTGGATTGCACGGCAATGTAAATCACCGCTTTTATCCCGTATTCGCAAGCTCTGGAAAACATCCTTTTTTAGTTTTTACTAAATGATTTGACAAGGCAAAGATAGATAACTTTTTTATATCGGACAATATTATCCGATTTAAAAGCATAAAGAATATTAAAATAGCGGAAGTTCTCAAAAAGTGCATTCTAGCGCACTTTTTATTGTTTGCTATCCGACACAACGATATCAGGATTTATAGTATAAAGAGGAGCCGTTTCGTGCAAACCCAAACTCCGGCTATGAATTTTGTGAAAAGATGAATTAGTTATTTACGATTATCTTTTTAGTTATCTTCGTGTCGGTGGTTTGCAGCGTAAGGAGATAAATGCCGCTTTTGAGATGAAAGTTTTTGAGTGCGAAAGATTGCTTTCCGCAACTTTGGTGGCCCTCTGAAACGATACATAGTTCTTTTCCAGCCACATCAAAAACAGCAATTTGTACCACGGAGGGTTCATTGAGATAATACGCAAGCACCGTGTGTTGGGTAACAGGATTGGGGAAGATATTTATGGATGAAATTACTGCCGGAAAGTTTTGGAATCCGGCACCAGCCTGATGGATAACACCAACAGCATCCAAATCGAAACCTCCGGAAGCAAAAGGAGTATTCCACGGATCGTTGATTTTGTTGCCGTATTGGTCGTAGCTGGCGTACTCGTTTTGGATACATCCGACCACATCGATAATTTTGACGTGGGTAATGTGCATTACATCCAGTCCACTTTGGCCGGATAGTTCCTGCAAATCAAACGGCGTCCCGAACAAAGCCCTGTATTTGCCGGCAAGGTTGTCGATTTTTGAGGCATCCACCGAACCAAAGCTTTCTATCTGAACGGTATCCTGCGTGTAAGAAGTGGCCGGAAAACGATAATAATTCACGCCATCGGAACTCACTTCCACAAAAGCCAATTCCAGAAAGGTATCATCAAATGCGTTTTCAAAAACGGCAAAATCCCATCCGGGACCATTGGATATCGGATTTTCAAAGGTGAGAATTGCGGAGCCTCCATCGCCTAAAGAAACCACTCCGCTGGCACCAGCAATTCCTAAAGCCATGGAACTGTCGCCTAAGGAGGCAAATCCAAGACCCGGATTTGAAATGTCCTGGTAGCCTCTTTCAACCGTGCACCCCGTGGCCCAGGCAACAAAAACAGAACTATCACCGGCAATAGCAGTGGTACCCAATTGCCCCGCAGGTGGAGCAAATTGGGCAAAACCACTTAAACCCATTAATGATATTAAAAAAGAGAGCGTGAAATTTTGCATTTATTCCTTGATCAGTTTCCTAACAATGGAGGTGCGATCTCCGCTGATGGTAACAAAATAAACACCGCCGGGATATTCATTCAGATTAAATGCAATACGTCGGGGTGAGTCTGTTGCCTTATCAATTAGTACTTGTCCGTTGATGTTGGAAAGTTTCACATGCAGATTCTTATCGGTGAGTTGCGACAAATCCACGTTTACAATCTCCGCCACCGGGTTAGGATAAATTGAAACAATGGAGTTTTCTGCAACAATATTTGGAACCGATACGCCCGCATCCGCAGTTGTGAAGTTATCAATACAAAAGAAAGTGGGCGTATTAATCCCATAAGGTCCTGCATCGCTGGAAGAAATCACAAATTTCAAGCTATCCACATTTCCAAGTGGAGATAAGTCGACCCATTGCCAGGTTTTTAAAATATAGTCCTGGTCGTTGTTTTCGAAGCGATAATCGGCAAGATAAAACTCAACGCTGTCGTCGGTCATCGCACCTCCGTACCATTTGCGAATAGTGAGTTTAAACCAATCAGGGTCATTGCCGGTGGAGCCGCCAAATGCTTTGGCGTAGCCATCGCCATCTCTCATGCTTATTGCTGCAAAAGTCCCGTTGGTGATGTAACATCCCAGCATTGTCCGTCCAATGGCTGCTTCGTTAAAATTAATAACTGACCCCTGCTGTCCGACCAAATAATTAGGCGAATTGTCGTAGCCAATAGCCGGCCTTGCGCTGTACATATTGGTAAAACCTTCGGTGGTGCTATCCTGCATATTGCTGTATGCCCAGCCACTTGCCCAATAACCGCCATATTCTGTTTCGTAATAATTGGGGAAGATGGCATTGCCACTGGTAAACGATGTTCCATGTGGTGTATCCGCACCATCCCAATACGAATCAGGCGCAAGGGTAAGGTTTTCAAATGTAGAAATGGTTTGTGCGTCAACCGAAAAGCTTTGCGCAACAAAGATCAATGCTGCTACTAATAATGCGTGTAAATTGTGTTTCATTAAAATTTATTTGAACTGTTACTGATTTAAAGTCATCGAGCTAATTTTGACGGCAAAGTTCGCCAACTCATTCGTGACATTCCCAGAACAAGTCCTTACAACTTAAAATCTGAAACGTAAGTTTATGAGAATTTTTGTGGCGTTACCACTCACTTTTTGCGCTACGGGTTTTGCAAATCAAGGAAGCAGAAGCCAGCTTGCAACGGAAAAGTAAATCAACACTCCGCTGATGTCGGCGATGGAGGTAATCAATGGCGCACTCGCTGTGGCAGGGTCCAATTTTAACTTTGTAAAGATAAAGGGCAACAGAAGGCCAAGCAGACTTCCGTTCACAACCGTCAAAACCATCGTAATGGCTACCACATAAATTATTTCGGGCGCTCTAAAACTGGCGACAGCGGAAACGGCTACCGCCATAGTAATACCAAGCAGCAAAGCAACGAGTGCTTCTTTGCCAATAAGCTTGTACCAATCGGATATTTTTACATCTCCGATAGCTAATGAGCGAATCATAAGGGTAGCCGACTGAGAGCCGGCATTGCCGCCGCTGTCGATGAGCAGGGGCAGAAAGAAAACCAACGAAACTACCGTCTGAATTACATGTTCGAAATGTGATAAAACCGCTCCCGAAAATACATTCATAAATACCAAAGCCACCAGCCAAACGATCCGGTTTTTGTACAAAGAGCCTATTCGCTCCGTTAATGGGTTGGCTATCGCACTCTGAAACGCACCAAATTTATGGAAGTCTTCCGTTGATTCTTCTTCCACAACGTCCAACATATCGTCCACCGAAACAATGCCTATCAGCACGCCCTCGTCATTGACTACGGGCAGCGCCACTCGGTCGTAATCCTGGAATGTTTTAATAGCAGTTTCCTGGTCCTCCATGGCATTGAGCGCAACAAACCGGCGGTCCATCAGCTCTTCGATTTTCTGCTGCGGAGAAGCCAAAATCAACTCTTTGATCCGGATGTCATCAACCAGTTTCCATCCGTCGTCGACAATATAGATAACGTTGAGCGTCTCCGAATCCCTGCCGTATTTACGGATGTGCGCAAAGGTTTGCTCGACTGTATCCTGGGGTTTAACGGCAACATATTCAGGAGTCATCAACCGGCCGATACTATCCTCGGGATATCCTAACAACTGAATGGCTATGCGACGCTCTTCGGGCGAAAGGACCTGAATAAGTTGCTGGGTAACCTGCCCGGGTAATTCCTCGAAAAACGCGGTTCTGTCATCCGGCTCCAGGTCGTTAAGCAAATCCGACAGCTCCTGAGTATTTTGCGACAGCCCCTCTATGATCTGCTCCTGATTTTCGTAGGAAAGTAGCTGGAAAACTTCCTTAGCCTGCGTCCTGTTGAGTAATCTAAAGAGAATTATCTGATCACTTTCGGATGACTCTTCAATGAGATCTGTAATTTGAATTGAATCGTATTCATTCAATGAACTCTTTAGCAATATCCACCTCTTATTTTTGATAAGCTCAGGGAATTTATCTTTGAAATCATCCATTTCATTGTCTCCTATTTTCTAACCCGAAAAAGTATTTTTTACACCTTATTATCGCTTTGTTTTAAATTCAACATCCCATCCACCGGCTCGCGCGTTTCTTACCACCTCCTGCAATTCTTCCGGTACGCTGTTTTTAGTTGGCTGTGAATTATTTTTATAATTTTCTAATGTTCCTGAATTTCATTGTATTCATCCTTACCATCGGTAAGCCATTCCAACGAAATCCGGACAAACGTATTTTCCTGATAATTATCTTTTTCAAAGAATAAACCAATATCGCCATTGGAAAGAACAGTCAGGGAAGAATAAGCAGAACCTCTTTCATAAATGGTTTTGCCTACCGTCCAGGTCTTGCCTTCGTCGTAACTAATTCTCAGAGTCATATTTACGCGATCGTCGGTGGATTTTGCATTTGCAAATAGCAGCCTGTTTTTGTCGGCACCATCATCGGTGCTGGTGTAGCGGATGATGCTTGCATTACAGCCCGGATCGATGAGCGCCGAATCAGCTGCAGAGTACCAGGTAGCACCCTGGTCTGTTGATGTATGAACGTATCGGGTTCCTGAACCATTTACGCGGCTATTGATCATCCAGATGCCGTCGGCCAATTCGACCATTTTGGATTCGTCACCCGGCACAATTGACTTGCTGAAGAGCTGCCAGCTTTCACCATGGTCGTCACTGCCAAAAAGATGAAGCCCGTTTTCGAGATTCACAAGCGTGTGCAGCAGCTTCCCCGAACGGGTTTGGATGCCTCTGCCGGAAGTGATAAATTTAAAATCGTTGTGCCATTCGGGTTTAGAGATTTGTGAAGTAATATCAACAGACTCGCTCCAGGTTTTTCCGTTATCACGGCTTTGGGTAACCCGAAAATAATAGACGTCTTTTTCATTTTCTACATCCATGTAATTAAAAAACAAGAAAATGGTTCCCGTAACACGATCCACAATCATCGAAGGGTCGGAGGCAGACTGGCCTGCGGGATAATCGACAATGGTTTCGATGTCGGACCAGGACGCTCCGTTGTCGGCGCTGCGCCGCATCACAATGTTTATGTCATCATTCCATTTCAGGTCGCCACAGGAAGGAACGCGCTCATCAATAGCCACCACCACATCTCCGTTGGGAGCCGTAACTATGGCCGGTATCCGGTAACAGGCCACGCCGGGCTTTGCGTTTGAATCGAATAAATTTACAAATTTCAGGCTATCCTGCTGAGCTATTAGTTCGGCACTTTTTGATAAACTAAAAATGAAACCCAGGCAGATTAACACAAGGAATTTGTTTTTCATCTGAAATGTATTTTTAAAAAACTATTTCCTTTCTCATCCCACCCGCCCTCTTTCTTGAGCAGGTTAAGGGTAGGATAAAAAAGTGAAGTTGCTAAAATTTATAAATGGTGCTTCCCTCTTTGATGGTCTCCATCACCTGAATGTTGACGATTTCCTCAGGCGGAATTTTCAATGGATTTTTATCAAGAATCACCAGATCGGCTAATTTTCCGACTTCTAAAGTTCCCTTGCTCTCCTCCTCAAAATATTGATATGCCGACCATTCGGTGAGAGTTTTGAGCGCTATGTAGGGCGAGATGCGTTGATCCGGGCCTATTATATCTCCCGAACGGCTTGTGCGGTTGACGGCGGTATGCAAAATCATTATCGAGCTGGCTGTGGCTACGGGGGCATCGTGATGTTCCGTAAAAATCATACCCCGATTGAGTGCCGAAACAGCAGGCGAAATGCGATAGGCGCGCTCTTTACCCAAGGTTTGGTCGCGGTGCCAGTCGCCCCAATAATAGGTGTGCATACCAAAAAAAGAAGGCATGATTCCTAATACTTTCATCGAATCGAGTTGATCTTCCCGCACGGTCTGGGCATGGATCATCACCGTGCGCCGGTCGTCGTTTCCGTAATTGTTGGCGGCATGGCGAACAGCGTGAATAAACTGATCGCTTGAAGCATCGCCGTTGGTGTGCGCCAGTAGTTGCCAGTTGTATTTGAAAGCGGTATCTGCCAAAGCAAACACCAAATTTTCGTCTTCGTAAGCCGGATAGCCTCTGTAATCTTTGCTTTCGCCGGCCGGAGGAACTTTGTATGGCTCCGTAAGCCAGGCGGTTTTGCCTTGTGGCGATCCGTCGAGGCACAATTTTACACCTGCCACCCGATAATGATTGGAATAAGTGCTGCTCACGCCATGGTTTTTCATGTACTCCATTTCAGCCTCCAAATCGACATACGCAGCAACATCCAGAAACAGCTCATCTTTTTCGCTGAGGGCTTTCCAGGTTTCCACCACCGATTTTGTAGCGCGTCCCTCCTGTGCGGTGGTAAAGCCAAAGGCAGCGTAATTTTTTAATCCGGCTTTGGCAATAGCTTCGTTGGATTCCGGATCGAAATTTTTCAGGAAATTATATGCCGCATTAAAAAACGCAATCTCTTCCAAAACACCATCCGGCTGCTGGCTTCCGGCTATCCGTCTTATCACCCCGCCGACAGGATTGGGTGTGCCTGCATTGATATTGGCCATCTCCAGCCCTTTGTGATTCATCACGCCCAAATGCGTGGACTGATGAATCAATAGCACCGGAAACTCTGTGCTAATCTTATCCAGCTCATCAGCCAAAGGATGACGATGCTCGGCCAACTGTGCGTCGTCGTAGCCAAAGCCAACGATCCAACCCACTTTTCCAATGGCTTTCGGATTATCGTCAGCCCACGCTTTGGCCACCTCGATGAGTGCAGGAATGGAATTTCCTTCGCCATCGGGGGCAGGCAAAAGATTAGCTGCCAGCGACTGCAAGCCGGAAATCCACAGATGACTGTGAGGATCGATAAAACCAGGCAACAGCGTGCGCTGATTTAAATCGACAAGTACAGTCGAATCCCCTTTTAGTTTCATCGTCTCCGATTTGGTGCCAACGTAAAGGATTTTGCCATCCTTTGTTGCCATAGCTTCCATGTACTCGGGCGTTTCGCCACGCATGGTCAGGATGTCGCCTCCGTAATAAATAGCATCTGCTGAATCTTTAGGAGTTTGCTGACAAGCAAAAAACAGGCTTGCAATTGCAATTAATAAAAACACTTTTTTCATACGCTCTGAAAGTTTATTGATTGATGCTTTACGAATGTTGATGATAATGATTGTAGTTTACGAATGGATTAGTTTTTCAATTGTCGACGCGGACACTGCCACACAGAGACGATCTCGGGTTAAAATGTCAAGATTTTGTCGCTGTCGATCACCCAATCTGCCAATGCTGGCATGGTCGATTTTTCAGCGCCATCGAAGTAGGGATGGTTTTTATAAATGCCACAGCGCGACATGCAAGTTCCGCAAACTTGTACCGCAACACCCTGCAATATTAAGTCGCGGAGCATTTGCGACAAATCCTGGTCGTATCCTTCGGGAGGTTTACAAACATCTCTGGCCATATCCACGGAATCGTTCATGAGAAAAATCCTGACCTCGTGTCCATTTTTTCTGAGGGTCTCGGCAAGCCTGAGGCCGTTCCAGGTTACATCGGTGTTGTCGTAAGGTTCTCTGTTAAAAACAATTAATACTTTCATTGCTACTCTTTTAAGGATGATCAAATAAACCTATTTTCACTGCCGGCAAAACTATACTTTTTAGGCCAGCCAGCAACCCGAACGAGGGCTTTTGGTAGCAATGGATGGGTAACTCATTCATCATGTGGTAAAAAATGAAAAACCCGAATTCTTACGGTTGACCGTAAATTTTAGCCATAATTCTTATGGTCAACCGTAAATTTTCAGGTTTCGAAATCAAATACAACAAGGCGAAATTGGAGCCTCTTTTCTTTTGGGGTTTCTTTTTAGACGTTTCGAGGTCCTCCGGACACTCGAAAGTCTGAGGGCAGGCGGCAACTTTCTATCGTCCGACGAAGGAGGACATAGAAACGTTAAAAGTCAAATAAAGCTTCAACCAGATAATACTCCTTTGTTTCTGAATTCTTTTTGGTGAGTCTGCCCTTTTTATCAAGCTCGGCAATGCGCTCCTTTTCCTGATCGCTGAAGGAGATTTCGGATAACAATGCATCCAAAGAAAATTCATGGATTTCAGCTGACAGATCCAAACTAAAATAGAGGATGGTTTTTGTGTCAGGAATAATCATGTCGCCAAGGATGATGGTGTCGTCTTTTGTGATACAGTAGATGGCTATCCGGTCGTTGGAATAATCCACTTTCATCGGCACATCGCCCCGCACCCGATATAAATCACCCTTCTCGTTCTGGTATCCCCAAATTGACGACATCAGTATTCGAGTCCTTTTGTTGGCGTCGTCCTTTACAATAAGATAGTTCTCCAGATTTGGGCCTGCTTCGCCTGTTTTATGGTAAGCATCGAACACTCCATTAGAATAATCCAGGTAGGAATTAAAAACCTTAACTTGTCCAAAAGCAGAAAATGGATAAGCCAAAGCCAAAAATGAAATGAGCATTACCACGTTTTTCATACCTGTTGATTTTTTGAGTTGCTGGCGAAGGTAAGAAGTATTTCAAAAAAAAGGTTTTTCTGTTTTTTAGATATTTCGAGATTCTGCGGACGCTCGCAAGTCACTCCGTTTTTAAAACAACCACCCCATGTGCCGGGATTGTAAATTGTCGTCCCTCCCCTATTTTGCCTAGATTTTCATGAAGCCACAAATCTCTTAATTGACAATGGGTTTCTACCCCAATCATTTCGGGAGAAAGATAAAAATCAATTTCCTGCTCCCCACGATTCATCAACGCGACAGCTTTCGATTTACCATCAACGCCCAGCGGCTTAAGCCAGATTTCGAGATTATCTTGCGAAAATATCCTGGTTGCTTGCCGGTAGCCGATATCCTGACTGAGCGCTATCAATTCCTGGTTGGTAAGTATTTCTATCGTTTCCGCTGACATCGATCGCAAGTCGTTTCCGGCCAGAAGCGGCGAATTGAGCATGCACCACATCGAAAAATGCGTCTTGTCTTCGTCGTAGCTCATGCCTCTTCCTACCTGTAGCATATCCATGTCGTTGTAATGGCCCGCGGATGCATACTTATAAAGCTCCACATTCAAATCGATGATGTGTAGGATTGACGAAAACGAAGCATCTATGTCGCCGGATATGCGCCAGGAGTCGGCTTTCTTAGTAACCCATTCTCCCGGAAACTGCCACCGGCAAACATTAAAAACAATATTTGAATCCAAGCTTTTTACATGGTCGATAATCCGGACGTACTCCGTCTCTTCGTCGAGCTTCATTTGTTCGGCGCCACACCAATCGACTTTTAAGAAATCAAAGCCCCATTTATTAAAAAAGAGATGGCAATCCTGCTCCAGGTAGCCATAAAGCCCGACGCCAATTCCATTTTTATCATCATCCCAAATAGAACCACACGTGTTGCGGCCGGCATCCGAATAAATTCCGGCTTTCAGATTTTTGGAATGAATGTAATCCGCCAGCGATTTCATGCCTGACGGAAACTTGGTGCTATCGACGAAAATTTGCCCCGATAAATCGCGTCCGCCAAAATATCCGTCATCGATATTAATAAAGCGATATCCGGCATCCCAAAGCCCGGAAGTAACCAGCGCATCGGCCTGCTGGCGAATCATCGCTTCATCAATGTTGGTTCTGAAATTATTCCAACTGCTCCACCCCATAATCGGGGCTTTGGCCGATTGGCCATAAAGCGCAGCGGCCATTAAAACCAGCAGCGATAAGAATAGGATTTTGATTTGGATGATGTTTTTCATACAGTTTTTACCAAAATTGTTTTTACAAATCTGATTCCTCTTGATAAATTCGGGAAACATCCTCAATGTTGCCTTCGGCCTTACCGTTTTTTTGTAACGATTTCAGCCATGACTCGATGAAGATATGACTGGTGGCGCTGCACGCCTGAAGCCCGTATGAATAGGGTCGCAGGCCTGCGGTGTGCGTGAAAGCAATGTCGTGAATGCAGTTGTTAGGCTCACCATTCGCGTCGATTATTCTATAGCTGGCATCTACACCAACACCATCAAGTTGAAGGAAGTACTGATTGTTTTCTTTAATAATCTGTTGCTGCTCCGATTCGTCAATCTTTTCGGCGTTTTTTGAATCTGCAAATTTTACTCGTGCCGGACGTATCACACCCTCCTCCTTCAGTCGGCTGAAAGGAAAAATATCGTAGTTGACCGGCTTTTGTCCGCCACAATTGATGAACATGCCGTAGCTATAGGTTTTAACATCCTCTCCGTTGCTGACCTTTACTGTAGTAGAACCTGGTTTCTGTTTTTCAGAAATCTCTACCCTTCCTTTCACCAACGACAATTTGCCGGCATCGTTCAAAGCCAGCAACAGATTGGCCGACGGAAGCGGCATGGCTGCAATTACATTCATCAGAAAAGACCTTAATTCTTTATTAAAAAACAAATGATCCTCGGCAGGCATAAGCTCCGCATGGAAATTGAGTGCATACATCAGGTCGTCGGTGACTTCTTTCCAATGAATTGGTTTATCTTTTTTAACCGACTTTTCGGCTTTTTGCATTTCAAGGCGCATGCCTTCAAACGGATTATCATATTCATGCTGCCGGCTCATGCAGGTAATAAAATCTTTAAAAACAAAATCCGGCTCCGACATACGGCTCACCATTTCCGGCATCTTATCCTTCTCGAATGCTTTTATTAACGCGGGTTTGCAAATTTTTTCGAAATAAACATCCAACCTTAAAAAGCCATTTTTATCGATTAAATCAAAAAGGAAATCGCGTTTGAAATGGCGATAAATTTCCCGCATAGGTTCCTGCTGTTCGTATTGAAGGTGAGGCAACCACCCATGGGCGTCATGCATTATCAAACTAAACTTCTTGGTTCCAGTGCGCGGAATGTATGTCAGGCCGCCGTCGTCGGAAGCTTCGAAGACACCGTGCCTTCTCGACAGCGACGACACCACATCGAATGCGCTTAGTGACGCGCCTAAAATCCCGATTTCGAAATTAAAAATCTGATCCTTTTTGGGTAAAATTCTGGCGATGGGCCATGGGGAACAGAAATAACCCTGATCAGGTTTATCCGAATTTTCCCACCAATGGCCCGTTGAGATAACTACCGTAGATGCGGCGTAGGAGCTGCCGGCGCCATATCGAACGCTGGCTTTATTTTGTTCTGAATCGTAGGAAATATCGGTTACCTCGCTTTGCGGAAAGTCTTTAACCGTTATCCCGCCTGCCTTTATTGCATCCACAAGCACACTGTATTGCGCACCCAGATAGCTGCCCAGCGTCAACCGGCTGTAAATTCCGTACTCACTGATGTCGGCTTTTTGTATGCCAAAACCCTTCAAAATATTGTCGTCCTGCTTTTTGAGCCACTCAGCAAAGCTTTCGGTAAGTGCAGGTATTTCTTCGGAGGTGATGTTGGCCATGTTAAAATAATCGGTGGTGTGCGGGCTGTAAGGCATGCCCAACCCCATGATTTGCTCTTTTTCAAAAATGGCAATTTCATCTACGAATTGCTTAAACGCGTCGAGGTTGTCCAAAAAATGTTTTAGCAAAAATACCGTGGAAGCGCCACTTCCGATGATTGCCAGGTTTATTTTCTTTGGTTTCATAAATTAAAGAATTAAGAATTCTAAAAAGCTTTAAACCACAAATCTCCCAAATCCATTTTTGTTTTTGAACTTATTTGAAGTCACCTGCTTGGTCGCTACTTCGTTTTTGACGGTGGCAGATGATATTAGGAGATTCCCCGCTGCACTCAAGTAAAATACTTCCCCCTATCTTTTATTCTCAAAAAACTTACGGAGCAAGGCGGCGCATTGCGCTTCCATTATGCCTCCGGTAATAATCGTTTTGGGATGTGTGGGCGAAGGCTGCAAGCGCATAAATCCACGTTTGGGATCAGAAGCACCGAAGAAGATTTGTTCTATTTGCGTCCAGAAGGCGGCGCCGGCACACATCACACAAGGCTCCAGGGTTACATAAAGGCGGCATCCTTCGAGGTATTTGCTGCCCAAATAATTGCTGGCAGCCGTAAAAGCCTGCATCTCGGCATGGGCCGTTGCATCGGTAAGCTGCTCGGTGAGGTTGTGCGCCCGTGCGATGATGCGATCGTTGCACACCACCACCGCCCCTACCGGCACCTCGTCTTTGTCGTAAGCCTGCTGCGCCTCTTTCAGCGCCTCTTTCATAAAAAATTCGTGTGTGTAAAGATCGAGCATAATGGATAATTGTTAATCGTTCATGGTTCATTGCGATCCGCCGGCTGGCGGAGAAGCAATCTGTTTACTTCTTTTTTAATCGTTAATCGTTAATCCATTCGACTACACTCAGGGCAGGCAAAATGCGCAACCCGCAACCCGCAACCCGCAACCCGTAACCCGTAACTCATTTCTGCCTTCTTCTCTCTATCGTCATTCCCACCAAAAGCACTATCAGCGCCACGAGAAACCCGGGGATGAATGATGCTTTGGCTTCGAACTGCGCCGGCGCAGCAATGCCCCAGATAAAGAAACCGAGGTTTACTAGAAATCCCGACAAAATACTGTAAAGTGCAGCCATGCGCCAACGATGGACGCTTCGGTGCGTAAGGGCTGCCACCGTTACCGGAACAAAGATGACGATGGTTCCCAATCCCACCACCATCAAATCGACGATGCGTGGAAATACCAGCGCCATTATCAGTGCAATGATGCCAAACGCGATCGTCGTGAGGCGTATGCTGCGCCGCACCGTCCCGCTGCTTCTATTGTTGCCACGCCCCGACGCCACAAAGTCTTTCACGGCGGATATGGAAATAATATTTAGGAAACTATCCGCCGACGACATGAGCGCCGCAAGCAGTCCGACCACGGCAAATCCAAGCACAAATTCGGTGCTGTGGCGGTTTATGAAAAGATAGGCCACGTCGCGTGGAGCAGCATCCTGGGTAATGGTGAGACGCACCGCCATCCCTACCAAAGGAAAAATAATGTAAAACGGCAACATGCCCAGCCCCGAGATAATACTGGTACGGCGCGCGGTGGCCGGGTTGCGGGCAGCAAGCATGCGCTGCCAGATATCCATCCGAACCATTACCGAAGGCGCCAAAAACAGCGGCAATCCCACCAAAAACAAAATTCCGTAATGGGTACCGTTAAGCATCGTTGCAGGGAGTTCAACCAGCCGTTCGAGGCCATTGGTGTCGCTCCAGATACCGGGAATAAAAAGCAAAATGATCATTATCAAGATGATCATAAACTGGATCATGTCGGTGAGAATGACGCCCGAAAGCCCCGCCAATGCCGTATAAAAAATCACCACCAGACATGAGATTATAGCCGCCGGCACATAGCCGATTTCGAATGCGTAGCGCAGCAATGAAGCCATGCCCACAAACTGCGCCGCCAGCAGAAAAAAGAAGATGAAAATATTGACGCCGCTCACCACCGCCGCAAACATACGCGCATGTCGTCGGTGGCCGCTGTCGGTGTAGTGAAGATTGAGATATCCCGGCAAAGAGTAAATCGATTTTTTGGAACCCTCGGCATTTATTTTTCCGGCAAACCGAAATAAAATAAAAAATCCGATGACGTATGCTACGCCAATACCGACGGCAGCAAAACCCGACTCATAACCCATTGCCATCAATCCGATGGAGGTGCCGCCACCCACAAAAGTTGCCAGCGTGGTAAAAACCAACGGCAGCGTGCGCGTCTTGCGACTGTTTACCAGATAAGCCTCCGTATCGCCGCCACGCACATGACGCAGCGTTAGATACATCACCAGCAACAGATAAATTACAATCCAGAAATACAACCAGACCATGCGATAGATTTTTTTCAAAAATAGTTTTTTTCGCAAAGTCTGATCAACAAGGTCATCGGGAAGATGATTTTAGAAGAGATTCTCAAAACTCATCTCTACCTTTACCCAACAAGGGGTCTTCTTTTTTAGACACTTCATCAGCCCGGATAGCTTTCTCCTTCTTTCAACAACTCGACAACTTCTTATTCCAACAGCTTAACATTTCCGAACCTTCTTCCTAACAATTTTTTTAAAAACATTATCAGCCCTTAGCTGTTATTCGGTCAACAAAACATTCATTAATAAAATAATAGTTATGATCTCGAAAAATTTAGAAAAAGCCATCAACGAACAGATAAAACTCGAAGAGCAGTCTTCACGCATTTACATGGCCATGGCCTCGTGGTGCGAGGTAAATGGCCTGCCCGGAGCAGCAGCATTTCTTTACGCAGCCAGCGACGAAGAACGCGAGCATATGCTCAAGCTTGTGCATTTCCTCAACGATCGTGGTGGCCATGCGCAGCTTCTGAAGCTCGAGGAGCCCAGCCACACCTGGAACTCTCTCGAAGAACTCTTCAAAAGCGTGCTCGACCACGAACGCTACGTTACCAGCAAAATCAACAACCTGGTGGATATGTGTCTGACCGAAAAAGACCACACCACCAATAGTTTTCTGCAATGGTTCGTCACCGAACAAATTGAAGAAGAAAGCCTGTCGCAGGAAATCGTCGACAAGATAAAGCTGGTTGGCGATAGCAAAAACGGCAACTTCCACCTCGATATGTTCCTCAATGGACTGGCCGCAGCTCAAGTGTAATAAAATTGTTTGTGTTATTTAATTGAAAAAGGACGACCATGAGTCGTCCTTTTTTTATTCTTTCCCACCGGCTTCAAATTCTTTTACCAGCGCGTCGTACCACTTTTTACCATAATTCCGCGTGAGCGCTTCTTTCAGGAAAACATAAAGCGGCACGCCGTTGCGTCGCCCATGCACCAGCGCCGGACGACAGATATGCCATTCCTGGTAGTTCACCGCTTCGAAGGTTTCGTAGTTGGTGATGCGCACCGGGTACAAATGACACGAGATCGGCTTGCGAAATGAAATTTTCTTTTGCTCCCAGGTGCGTTCGATGGCGCACCAGGCAATGCCGTCGGTAAAGTTGACAAAAGCACATTCGCGCCCGTTCACCAAAGGCGTTACAAACTGCGCCGACATATCGTATTCATACACCCCGACCTCCTCTATTACACGCAAACCTTCCGGGCGCATGTTGGCTTTCACCTCATCCAGGCAATCTTCGAGCAGTCCTATCTCTTCGTCGAGCAAAGGAGCGCCTGCGTCACCTTCCACACAACAGATCCCCTTGCATTTCTTGATGTTGCAAACAAACTGCACACGGCGCAGATCGTCAGAAACGGTGGTTTTATCCAGTACTATCATGCTGCAAATTTATCCAATTTACTGACGCATTCGATATTACAAATGTTGGCTTGTGGAGATATCGAAAGTCACACCGTGAATAGCGCCAAACCCTGGAACAAAATCTCAGCAAACTGTTTTATTCTAAAGCAGAATTAACGGTGTGACTGTGGAGGGAAATGCTATTGTGCAGAGCATCGAAATATCAACAACCAGAGGAAAACCTTATTTTTGCGCAAAGCAATTTTAGGTATGATGAAAAGAATATTTGCCGCCGTCAAAATCGCTCCTGACGCCAACTTCAGCAGCATTTACAACCAACTAAAAACCGCTTTGCATCACGACCGCATCAACTGGGTGCCGCTGCACAACATGCATCTGACGCTGAAGTTTTTTGGAGAAGTCCACGAGGAACAGATCGAAGCCATCGATGATGCGTTGCAGCACGTAGCCCGGCGACACCAATCATTTGACATAGAACTCTTCGGCACCGGCATCTTTGGCAGCAGCTACGATCCGCGCGTGGTCTGGTTTGGAATCCGCCACAGCGAAGCCATCAGCGCACTGGCCACCGATGTGCTCGATACAATGGTGCCTCTTGGCTTTCCGCGCGACCGCCAGAACTTCCGACCACATCTCACCATCGGTCGTGTTAAAAATATCACGGATAAAAAGATATTCCAACAGACAATCCGTCAACACAGCGACTCATTGATTCAGGAAGTAAAAGTGGAATCATTCGAGCTGATCGAAAGCACGCTCCGGCCACAAGGACCTGTTTACACGGTACTGGAGAGCTATCGGCTGGAAGGGTAGCAGAAAGTCTTCAGTCCACAGTTCTCAGTCCGAAATCTTAAGAATTGAGTGATTAGAAATGAGCGGTGAGCGGTAAGTTGTGAAACGACCTATTAAAATTTAGAAAACATTTAAATAGGAAAGCCTAATCTGAACCGTCAGATGCCCAAGCTTTTAAAACCCAACGAAATCTCATGGAATGTTGATTTTAAAGCACAAATCGTACAGACGCCCGAATCGGGTGTCTCTACAAAAAAAGATCTTGGGAAATTGAAATGATGAAAGAATGGGATTTGAAACTTTCCCGCCTCTATTTATTGCGCTCTACCGTAAAACGCACCAGTTGCTCAAACGACTGCCGCATGGGGGTGTCGGGAAAAGTGAAGAGTAAATCAAAAGCTTTTTGCTGGTATTCGAGCATGCGCTGCCGGGCATAGTCGATGCCACCGCTATGGTTCACTTTTTCGATTACATCATTTACCTTGTCGGGATTGTTGTTGTGACGCTTCACAACGTTGATCACCTCACGCTTTTCGCTGTTTAGGCTGTGGTTGAGCATGTAAATCAGCGGCAGCGTCATTTTCTGTTCTTTAATGTCGATACCATCTGGTTTGCCGGTGGCTTTGTCGGCGGTATAATCGAAGAGGTCGTCTTTGATCTGGAAAGCAATGCCCACGTATTCGCCGATGCGGTGCATTTTTCTAACCGTTTCGGTGTCGGCACCGGTGGATTGTGCTCCGGCAGCACAGCAGGAGGCGATGAGGGAAGCGGTTTTTTTGCGGATGATCTCGAAATAAATCTCCTCCTGAATGTCGAGGCGACGCGCCTTTTCTATCTGCATCAGCTCCCCCTCGCTCATTTCGCGGGTGGCCGACGACACGATTTTGAGCAGCTCAAATTCGTCGTGTTCGAGCGCCAGCAACAGGCCTTGCGAAAGCAGATAATCGCCCACCAGCACAGCAATTTTGTTTTTCCACAAAGCATTGATCGAGAAAAATCCGCGACGCATGTTGGAGTCGTCCACCACGTCGTCATGCACCAGAGTGGCGGTGTGGAGAAGTTCGATGAGCGAAGCCGCGCGATAGGTCGATTCGCTGATGGTACCACAGATGCCAGCCGAAAAAAACACAAACATCGGCCGCATCTGTTTGCCTTTGCGGCGGATGATGTAACGCATGATTGTGTCGAGCAACGCTACATTGCTTTTCATCGACTTGCGGAACCTTTGCTCAAAAAGTGTCAGGTGATTACTAATGGGACTTTTGATTTCTTTCAGATCAGCCATTTCATAATTTTAGCTTTCAAAAGTATAGCTTTTCATTGAGAAGCTGTTTATTTGTGATGGGAATAACATTCGGGTATCTGTTTTGTTTGTCAACAATGATAGCCGATTTTATCAAAGAAACCAGAAACCATGTCGACTTTTCTTTTTAATAAACTCATATTTGGGCCGGTGCACAGCCGACGTCTGGGCCTTTCGCTGGGCATCAATCTTTTGCCCGTCAACCGTAAAATGTGCACGTTCGATTGCATCTACTGCGAATGCGGCTTTACGCCCGACGAACAGGGTGAGCCTGCCGTGTTGCCCACCCGCAGCGAGGTAGCCGACGCACTCGAAGAGAAGCTGATAAAGATGAAAGCTGCCGGAAAAACGCCCGACAGCATCACCTTTGCCGGAAACGGTGAGCCAACTATTCACCCGGCATTTCCGGGCATTTTAGAAGACACCCTGAAGCTCCGCAGCCTGCACTTTCCGGATGCCGAAGTTACCGTACTTTCCAACTCAAGTACGCTGCACAACCCGGAGATTTTTATTGCCCTTAGCCGCGTCGACAACAACATCCTGAAACTCGACGCCGGCTTGGAAGCTACTTTTCAAAAGATCAGCAAACCACTCTCTCCGAAGCTTACCCTCGACAGCATCGTGAAAAACCTGATGCGCTTTCGCCAAAAGGTGATCATACAAACTTTGTTCGTACGTGGTGAGGTAGATGGCGAAAAAATCGACAATACAAAACCTGCCGAGCTGCATGCCTGGATGGGACACATCAAACAGATACAGCCGCGCTATGTGATGCTTTATCCCATCGACCGCTCCACACCCACCAATGGTCTGGAGGTAGTTAGCAAAGAGGATTTGTATAAAATAGCAGATATGTTGCGCGCCATGCGCATCAAATACAGCGTTTATTAATGGCTGTCCTGCTGTAAGAACCCAATGAATTGATGAAACAATTGTATGAATATGATATCAAAATCCTGCTGGCTTTAGAGCGAGCCATTGCCGGAAAGGAGGATTTTCTTTATTGGCTGCTCAACAACGGCTATCCCGAGCTGGCAGCGCTGGCCAATGCCATCCGTGGCAGCGGCGACGCCATCCGCTGGCTCATCGGCAATGGCTATAATCATTACGCTGCTTTCGATGCCGCCTCTGTCGACGACGATCGCGCCATGCAGTGGCTCCGGCAGCACCAGCTCGACTTCTACGTAATGCTGGCACAGGCCGCCCGCAACAACCAGCAAGCCATCGCCTGGTTTCGCAACCAAAAGTTGGAGATTTTTGTCCACATCGCCGAACAGATACGGCACTTTTCAGAAGGACAAACTTTTAATCATCACAAGATGCCGTTCTGATTTTTTGCAATCCTTCTATCTAATACCGGATTTTGATGCGCGAGCTGATGTTGTTGTCGAGCACGTCGGCCAGCGTGTTGGTGGTGGTAATGGTCATTTGGTCTTTGGAAACAGAGTACTTGCCTTTGCTGCTGATGTTGCGCATAGGTTTCGGTACGTGATAAATGGAGGTGATATCGATAAATTCTGCGATGGCTTTATCGGGCATCTCGTCGCCGGCTTCTTTTACAAGCAGACGCAGCCATCCGGTGGTGTTAGTGCGCACAAAATTGCTGTTTCTGGTTTTGTAAATAGCCGGCTGCCAACAGGTTTTTCGGGCACCCGCCGCAGCATACAAGGCGTGGTTTAAAGCGCGGCTGTCGACGAAGTCGAACGAAAGTTCCAGCGCACCATTGCGACCAAGCTTTCGGACGTTTACTTTGCTAATGCCCGGCTGATAGCGCAGTGTGGAAGCCACCGATCGCGCTTCCTGCTCCAGATCGTCCAGAAACGACAGATCGACAAAGCGCCCCAGCAGTGTCATCAACGGGTTGCCGCTGCCGGCATCCAGCCGCAGCGAAACACTGCCCGAGCGATCGGCATGCACCGTTACCTCTTCTACGATATTGATACAGCTCTGCAGCAGCAGGCTCACGGCAATTACTGCAACCAGCCATCTCTTTTTCAATAATTTTTGCATAAGCAAATAATCAAATTAAAAAGGAGATTAACGGTGCATGCGCACAAAGATTACCCATGGAAGAAGTTTTGCGGGAATGACAACAGTTAGTGATAGTCTGTTTGGCCTTATGATTATTAATCAAAAGTTTCTTACCACATTTCTAAAACCAACAACCTTCCACCCTACCCAATCAAATCCCCAAAAGAAACCCCACCGATAGATTCAGCTATTTGCAGCAGCTCGTCAAAGCTGGTGAGTTCTCGAGAGGGTGTGGCGTAGTAAAGCGCTTTGGCAAAATCGACAAGCGAGGCGGTGACGGGATAGCGCAGATACTTTACCTTAAGGTTGGTTTCGCTGATGCGGATGCGATCGAGGGCGTCGGCATCTTTGAGCAGCGCTGTAATTTTATAATAAGGATGTCGGGGATGGATCTCCTGGTGCGCCGAGTGGTTGGCCACCGCCACTTCGATGGCGCGCAAACCTTCGTCATCCACACCCTGCTGCGCAAAGAAATCACGGAAGAGCGGCAGCTTTGTATTAGCAGACCAGGCGCCGTGCCGGGTGCAATAGCCATCGTGCTTGCGCGCCATATCGTGGATGTAAGCCGCACACCACGCCGGCAGTATCTCGCGGTCAAGGTTCGCCTGTTGCCCGATGTTGAGCACATGCAGCATCACGCGGTAGGTGTGATTGATGCCATGCAACGTGCTCTGATGATCGAAATAGCTGCGCTGAAGTTCAAATTGCTGATGGTGGACGACGGGCATGGTTGTAATAACTTTTGATGCAAAAATAATCATTATCGCATTGCGCCCGCCGCTACTTCATTCCCCGTGCGTAAATGGCAATGATGAGTATGATAAACGATGCGATGGCGATGTTAATCCAGTCGTAAGTATGCAGCACAAATACCAGCGTGGATAGGATAGCAATTTGCGAAAGCGCAAAATACCAGATGCCGGTGCGTCGCTGCCGCCACAAAAGGACTAGCCCGAATAATGATATTGCGAAAAGCGCTACAGCTCCGGCATTGGCGGCCAACGAAAGCTCGGGTGAGATATAAATCTGCTTGTAATATTGCTGAAGGATGTTGAGGACGATGTCGCGGAAAAACAAGCCGGCCACCAGCAGCACCAGCATCAACCCGTTGTAAACAAACGAAAATATCAGTAGGATGGCCAGTCCCAGAGGCAACGATTTCCTGCGGAGTCGTTTCTTTTCCGCCTTTGGTGTTGGGCTATCTATTTGGTTGTTCTCTTTTTCCATTTTATGCAAATTTGTTTTTATTAAACAAAGAAAGGATAAAAACGATAATACAAAAAGATGAAAAGTGCCGTGATGATGCCGTCGAGGAAAGGGATGGGAAAGCCCTGGATGTAAAACAACGGCATGATGAGGATCATCACCTGCGAAGCAGTGTAGAAGTGAAAACCAACTTTGCGCAATCGCCACATCAGCGCCACCCCTATCAGAGAGAGGAAATAAAACACTGCTCCGGCCAGAAAGAAGTTGCGCCCTGCGCTAAGATACAGCTCCATGCCAGGCATAGCCAATCCCATCTCTTCGATCATGGGCATGAACTGCGAATAGGCCGAAAAGATCATGAAATAGCTGAAAGCACCCATCGAACTGCCAATGTAGCTAAGGATGCAAAGAGTGGTGAGAAGTCGGGGACGGACAGGAGCGGGTACGGGTGTTTGCAAATATTCGGTCATGCTGACAATGTGGATTAAGCCGCAAAACTACACAATTTCTGAGGTAGGTGGCAGGCCGCAGGTCGCAGTCCAGTCGGGTCTCTACAAAATGCGGGTTTTAGAATTTAGATTTTTAAAACCAGGAAATTTGAATATCGAATTTTGAAGTTTTCAGACTGAGAATTATGGGCTACCGACTACCTAAAAGCGGTAAGGTACATCCGGCGGCGCTCTACCAAATCGCCAAGCTCGATGGCCATCAGGTGGTTTACCTGCTCAGCCATCGGGAAAATGTATTTCATGGTCTGTTCGAGATAGTCGGCCATTTTTTCTTCGATCATGATGTCGAGATGCAGGTCGGTAATATTGCTGATGCGATCGGCTACTTTCAGGACTTTGGCTTCGGGCGACCCATATTTCAGAATACGTTCCAGATAACCGATTTTGCTCTCTTCAGGGGTCCGTGTCACCTCCTCCACCAGCCGCACCACCTCGTCGCCGTCCTCGTCGATCCGCCTGATCTCCTCGCGGTTGCTCAGAGGTACATCTTCAAACAAATCGTGGATCAGCGAAGCTTTTAGCAGCACATGATTGGTGTAGTGATAGTCGAGAAGGATGGCAAAAGTAGCCATCGTGTGCCTGAACTGGTTGCCGCCTACCTTGCGCGCCACGCCTATCAGCGCCGTCGCCTTCTGTATGTAAGGCGCCGAAATAAGTTGTATCAATTCATCTTTTTCGATATCTTCCATAGTCTTTGTAGTTAATTGTTGCAAATGTATCAGAAAAAAAACCACCAACGAAGTTGATTTGTTCGATGGTTCCCATTTCTTTTATTCATTCTCATAAATCCCCACCAGCAACCGCTCTATCTTCCGCTGTAACTCCATCCTGGTGCAAACAAAATTATTAACCATCACCACCACAATTTTGTTTCGGCCGGCGGCATCCGTCAGCAAGCCGGCATGGCCTGTTACACGCGACATGTTGCCCGTCTTGGCGCGCCACTTCCCTTCAATCGGTGTACCGTCGCCAAAGTAGCGCAACGTGCCTGAACGTCCGGCCAACGGAAGAGAAGTGAGAAATATATCGCCGTTTTCACTGTTAATCGCTTCGCGCAAAACAAATGCAAACTGGTGCGCGGTGATGCCGTTGGTACGCGAAAGCCCGCTGCCATCTTCCATAAACAATCCGTCGGTATCCATCCCTTTTTCTTTCCAGAACTTCTTCAGAACTTCGCAGCCCATTTTTATCTCCGGGGCTTTATCGGCACTTATCGCCAGATGGAGCAGCAAGGTCTCGGCATAAAGATTTATGCTGTTCAGGTTAAGCTCATGGATAATTTCGGTCAACGACGGCGACGCTATCTTTAGCAACACTTGCTCATTTATCGAATCCTGTTGTTGATACTCCGATCGCGCAATTCCATTCACAGCAATCCCCGACTTACCAACTGCCGCCCAAAGTTGCGTGGCCGCGACCAATGCCGGATCAGGCAAAGCACCTCTTATGGTGAACGCCTTCCGGTAAGGGGGCAACGTGCCACGGACCTCACGGATATTGGTAAGATAACTTCCGTAAATATATGCCTCATCACCGGAGCCGCCAGCCATTACGCTGTTGCGAAAAGTAATATCCGGCAGTTTCGGTGTGGTCTTAACGATCTCTGCGGCCGTGCCGGCAGCCCTGGTAGCAAAGGTGATTTCGTAACTATTATCGAGATAATTGAGGCCGCAGGGAGCAGCTCCGTAGTAGTTGCCGATATCTTCCCAAATCCAGGTGCCGGTAAGTTGCGACGATCCGAATAAAGAAGCATCGGCTACGATGTTGCCATCCACAAGCGCAATCCCGGCCTGCAAAAGAGCTGCAGCAAGCCGTTGCATCACATCGCCGTAATGCGTCGCAAAACGTGAAGAACCAAAGGTGGGATCGCCGCCACCGCGCAAAATCACATCGCCATGCAGCGTACCCGCCGAATCAATTACACCCTGATAAAGCAACTGCGTTTCGAAAGTATAGCTGGCGGCAAAAGTTTGCAATGCAGCCGCTGAGACGAGCAGTTTTTGTAGCGATGCCGGAACCAAAGTAAGGTCGGGCTGATGCTCCATCTCCACTTCTCCACTTTCTGCATCTATCACCAGCACTCCCACCGACGCATGTTGTAAGCAGGAGTTATTAATAAATTCATTTAAAAATGCCGGCTGTATTCCTGCCGCGGACTGCCCCTGTGCAGTAGATATTTCAGCGAAAGCTGCGAATAAAAACCATAACAGAAATATACCAGCAAAATGAGAGGCAGATGAGCGAATCGAGGGCTTCATGAAAGACGTATGAGTAGGTAATTAACTCTTGTTTAAAATTAAATGATCGCGGAGCAAAATACTTCTTTTTTGCTTCAACCCCGACCCCTCTCCAATTGGAGATGGGAGCTCTTCTGCCTGGCTATATGAGAGTTCGTTGAACGAAGCGCTTCGATGGGGCATTGGTGATAGAAAAACTGTAGTTTATTGTAAACACCAAATTGTTCCATTTACTTTGTGTATTGATCAATCACCTGCGAGATGGCGCGGCGGCAAGCAGGGCAAAACTCCTGCTTGTTGCGCGTAAACATGATGCAGTCGATGGCCGAGCGATACATGCCGTGCTGCATGTAGTTGGCTCCCTCAAAGGCGCCGGTAGTGTTTTTATATTCCATCCTGTCGATCATATTCAGCATCTCCTGCCTTTCGCGGGCAAAGAGCGCTTCCACGCGTGCTTCGGGCACTTTGGCGGCGCGCAGCTCGCGTCGCTCCTTTTGTATCTCATAGCTGAAAGCATCAAAAGCTTCTTTGTCCCACGGCGTGGGGATAGGCGTTTCAGGCTCGACAAGTTCCTGCCATTTCAAAGCTGACGGATCGAGCAATGCCGTAACATTTGGCTCATAAGGCTCCACGGTAATTTCGGCCATTTCATAGCTTACGTCGGCGGTGTAATATTCGTCGGCCAGCCCGGCAAAAGAATGCCCAAACTCATGCACAAAGATGTAATCCGAAAACTTGTTGTCGACGGCCACGGTGGAGTAGAGATTATAAATACCGCCACCGCCGTAGGTCTGCTCGTTGATAAGGATAAACATGGCGTCGTAAGGCACGTTGGCGGCAGCATCGCGGATGGCGCGGTTGTCGGTGGCCAGGGCATAACGCTCCGAATCGAAAGCACTGTAAGAAACCGACAGTGGCGTGCGCCGGAAACTGCCGGGGTGTGGTTTGTTGACGCCACTTTCGGCAGCAGGTGTTTCCACCAACCGCACATTAAAATCTGCTTTGCGCGATTTGTAAGGCTCTACATCAAACATCGCCTGGATGAGCCGACGGGCGTCGCCATTGAATTTCTCCATCTCGCCGGCGCTGTAGCCGTCGCCCAGAATCACCAGATCGACATGCGTGGCCGGGTCGCCGTTTTCGAAAAGGGTTTGTGTGGTTAATTCCGATTGCAGCGGAGCAGGATTTACGTTGCGCGCCGCCGGATCGATGGTGGTATTCCACAGCGGTACAAACTTGTTGGTGGCATCCCGCTTCGAGATGGTGAGCACCACAGGATGCTGCGGCCAGGGAAACCGCACCGACTCATGAAAAGTGCCCCAGTTTATTTTTGCTTCCGCAATGCTCTGCCATTCGCCAAAGATGCTGGCAAAACCCCGGCTGTAAAGCAAGGCTCCTGTGGCGGCATCGGTAACTTCGTAAAAATACAATCCCCTGTTCAACGTATCCAGAAGCACCGTTTGGCTGCCGGCCCACGCGCCGTCATTCAGGATGCGATCCACCGAGAAATGCTCCTCGCTTGCCGTACCTGTATGGAAATAATCTACCCGCATGGTGTTGCCGGTAAAAGTCTTATCGAAATCAACCGCCGCCTGCGGCCTTGCCTGCGTAGCTGCCACGAACAACAACAATAGTAAAATCCTGGTTTTCATATCTCTTATTTTTATGATAAATGCTCTTGTAACAAAGCTTCAAAACTATAAAAAATAGAGATGGCGGAGGAAAATCTACTGTCCACGAATTTCAACTGTCCATGAATTACCACCAATTAAGCTAGTTACCGCGAATTAATTTATTGTAATTCAATGCGGGCATCAGTCGCCCCAAGCAGCAGTCACACCGTGAATTCTGCCTAAGCCTAAAACAACAGCCCGAACATTTATTGGTTGGCCTGGCGTTATTCACGGGGGAACTTTTAAAACCGGATTGGAGGTTTTTCGTATTCTCCCTCATCTAGGGAAAGCCATTCAAGTTCGCACAGGATTCTTTATTCATCATGGTTCTAAAAAGCAACGGGATGTTTTTCCGTTCAAAATACTTTTTAACTTTGGCAACTTTTAAGAATTAATCTTTGGCTCATGGAAAACTCTGAAAATAGCTTGGCTTACAATAACCACCCCAGAAATCTGGTGGGCAGCCTGGATTTTGGAAAGTGTTATGTAAACATCATAAGAGTGAAAAGCCTACAAGAAACCACTTGGAGCCAAATCGGATTACGCCGATTTGCTGGAGTATGTTCACAAATCATGAAAAGACATAAATGAAATAAAATCTCAGGTTAACCAATAACTTTGGGCAACATGCTAAAAAGTCAACAGAACAAGTATCTTTGTAAAAAACATAAATAAATGGCATACGATTCAGTAGATAAATTACAAAACGCTCTTGTAGAGAAAGTTTTTCATTACACTCAAGACAAGAAAAAGGCAGCTGGCAGGGCACTTGGGACGATGGTTGAAATCATAACATACTACTTGCTCAAAACTTGGGGCTTCAATAACTCAACTTCAATAGAGAGAGGTCTTGTGGAATATGGAAATGAAGATATCTGCCACAATGTTGAATACTCTCTACACCCTATAATCAAAGAACATGAAGTAACTATTGACAGATGCAGCAATTCCATAACAGCTACGAGGATATTAAAAGCATTAGCAGAAAACGTAGATATTACCAAGTTCAAAAAAAGGAATAACAACCTTCTCGACAAGCATAATATTCTCCGCAACGCTTGCACTATTGGCGAGTCCGAAGACTCCTTCCTGCTTACCAGCTTTAAATCAATAGGACAAGATAAATATGAACTGTTCGTCTTCGAACAAAAGCAAAAGCCATATGCAATCTTTGAATGCAAGCGAGTTGGAGTTGAGGAAGGAAATAAAAAAGGACCACAGACAATTGAGAAAGCAAAGCAGGGAGCATATGTTGCAAGAACTGCATCATCACTTCAAAAAATCAGAACAGATACTGGTGAAAAGTATGGGCTTATTTACCGTTCAAACAATGAGCCGTACATAAAACCATATATTGATTTGATGGAGGAAGTAATTTACTCAGATGATACCGAACTACTTAAAAAATTCATTTTAACTGTAGGCGTTGTCAGCAACCATGGAAATTGGTTTACAGCAGAAAACCATAATAAAGAATTAAAGGTTTTAGCTCATTCATATGATTGGTTAATATTCTTAACAGACAATGGGTTGGCTCAATTTATTGAAGAATTAATTCTGAATCCGATACCGGAATACTCTAAAGTTCAAGAAGCCTTTAAAAGCAGTTATACTGCTGATAAAAAGAGAAACGTTTTCACAAAAGTCAAAATGGATTTTGAGGCAGATGCTATTTTGCTGAAATATTTCTCTGACAAATTGAATGAAATAGAAGGTTGGTTCAATATCATTGCGCCAGCGGAAAAAAGCATTACTGAATTAAAGAACGAAATTATTGAGTTGCGTTCAAAAAATTGGAAAGAAATTTTATGAGTGCGGGTAGAACAGTAAATTCAAAAAGTCAAAGTTGGGGAACTCCTCCCAAATATGTAAATGTCATCAGGCGTTTTTTTGGAGGCTTAATTTCATTAGATCCGTGCTCAAATGAATACTCAATAGTCCATGCTGAAAAGGAGTTTATGCTACCCAAAAATGATGGACTAAAAGAAGAATGGAACTATCCAACTATTTATATGAATCCCCCATACGGTGCTGATAGAGATAGGGGAACAACCATTAAAAACTGGTTAGCAAAATGTGCCTTGACACATAATAAATTTGATTCAGAAATATTAGCTTTAGTACCAGTTGCTACGAATACCGGACATTGGAAACAAAGTATTTTTGGACAAGCCAAAGCTATATGCTTTCTCTATGATACTAGATTGAAATTCCTTGAAAATGGTTCTGGTGCCGGAAAAGGCGCGCCAATGGCATGCGCAATGATTTATTGGGGACATGACTATGACAAGTTCTTTGATGTATTTATAGAATTTGGTGCTGTCATTGACATCTCAAATCTTCAAGATTCGGAAATAGGAGCAACAAGGAATTATTTGAAATTTGAATTTCAATAAAATATAATTGCCCAACCATGGCTATCCTTAATGCAGAGTTTGGCTTTAGAATGAAAGTAATACCATTTAATAAACTTGTTTAGTAGGTGGCTAGTGAAGTGCTCTGAAAACCACCCAAACGCTAACAGCAGTCTGGCACAATAGCAGAATCAATTTTCATTTGGAAGCTTGAGAACTTTCTTTAAATTTGCAGCAGTTCGACAGGGGAGTCTCCCAAACCACCACCTTCGGATAGCTGAAAAACGTTGTATTAAATTTATCAATATGAAAATAAGAAAAGCAAAACTGCAAGACATAGAACAAGTGACGAATTATGGCCTGATTTTATTAAAGCAACATTCCGATCTCGATCCATATTTTGTTCCCACCGACGCCGTAGAAGAAGTGTATCGAGATTTTATGGAGCGAAGTCTGCTTTCGGAGGATAGGCTTCTTCTGGTTGCGGAAATTGACGGGAAAATAGTTGGATATGCTGCAGCAGAAATTCAGGCGAGGTCGCCAATATTCAGGATTGCTAAAAATGGATACATAAACGATGTGTTTGTAGAAGAAGAATTCAGGAAACTCGGCATTGCCAGGGAGTTTTTGACAGAGCTTAAAAAATGGTTTGAAAGTAAGGGCATCAAACACGTCGAACTATCAGTTCTTGCCGACAACGAGGTTGGTAAAAAGACCTGGGCTAAGTTTGGATTTGAGACTTACGAAATTAAAAAAAGAGTAAGTATTGGGAAATTTAAAATCGAATGATAACCGGCAATAAAAACACACCTCCAATCCCTTAGTCCCAAGCATAAAAAGGGACTGCAAACAGACAATAACAGAATATGGAACAAGCATACATCGTAGAAAAAACGTTTGACAAAATTGACTTCACAGACAAACCTTTGACAAAAGGGGAGTATGAAAATTGCCGGTTTCTCAATTGCGACTTTTCAAATAGTGACCTGGCCGACTATAAGTTTGCCGATTGTGAGTTTTCGGGATGTAATTTGAGTTTGGCCAAACTTACAAAGACAGCATTTCGGGGCATAAAATTCAAGGAGTGCAAAATGTTGGGATTGAACTTTGACAATTGCAACGCATTTGGACTTTCCTTCAGCTTCGAAAATTGCATTTTAAATCACTCTTCGTTTTACAAGACAAAAATCAAAAAAACATCTTTCAAAAACACCCAATTGCAGGAAGTCGATTTTACATCCTGCGACCTGACAAATTCGCTGTTTGATGATTGCGACCTGACCAGAGCAACTTTTGACAATACAATTATTGAAAAAGCAGATTTTCGGACTTCCTTCAACTACTCGATCGACCCGGAAATTAACCGAATTAAGAAAGCGAAATTTTCTATCCATGGGATTCCGGGGCTTCTAGGCAAATACGATATAGAAATCGAAAACACGTAATAATATGCACCCAGGAACAAAAACGGCTATAGTCACCCTGTGAATTCCACCTAAGCCTGAAACATTAGCCAGATCATTAGTTTGTTGGCCTGGCGTTATTCACGAGGTGACTTTCAAAGGAGGGATTATGATTTGGAAGTGCCTTTTCAGAAATTTACCTATTTTTGAAGCATTCTGAAAAACAGAAATAAATCACAAAATAACCGCTATGAATTTTAAACAAATACTGATCGCAGCAATAATCCTAATCGGCTTGTCAGCTTGCCAATCGCAAAAGGAAAAGGCAATAAGTAACCCGCGCATCGCCATTGCCGGACTGGCCATTGAGTGCAGCACCTTTTCGCCGGCACAAAGCAATGCCGAAGATTTCCGCGTCCGTCGTGGCGAAGAGATATTCTCGTACTACCCGTTTATGCATGAAGATTCGGCCACACGCCAGCGGGCGCAATACTTCCCGGCGATGAGAGGCCATGCAATCCCCGGCGGAATCGTTACCCGCGCAGCCTACGATACTTTGATGACAGAAATGCTGCAACGGCTCAAAGAGAACCTCCCCTACGACGGCGTGTTTTTCGACATCCACGGCGCTATGAGCGTGGTTGGACTTGACGACCCCGAAGGCGATATGATTCAGCGCGTGCGCGATGTCGTTGGTAAAGATGCCTTGATTTCCACCTCTATGGATTTGCATGGAAACGTGTCGTGGCGACTGGCCCATCAGACCGATCTGATCACCTGCTACCGACTGGCACCCCACGAAGATGCCATCGAATCGAAAAAGCGGACGTTGGTAAACCTGCTCGATCGTCTGGAATCCGGGAAAGGAAAGCCCGCCTATAAGGCATGGATTCCCATTCCCATTCTGCTGCCGGGCGAAAAAACCAGCACACGCATCGAACCGGCCAAAAGCCTTTATGCACAAGTCGATCCGATTACAAAACTGGAAGGTGTGCTGGACGCCGCCATTTGGGTAGGCTACGCGTGGGCCGATGAACCGCGCAACATAGCGGTAGTAATGGTTACCGGCGACGACAAGCAAGAGGTAAAACGTTCGGCCGAAACGCTGGCGCAGTCATTTTGGGATGTCCGCGAACAATTTGAATTTGTAGCTCCCGTGGCTCCGCTGGACGAATGTCTGGAAATGGCCCTCCACAGCGACAAAAAACCTTTTATCATCAGCGATATGGGCGACAACCCCACGGCAGGTGGTGCCGGCGACGTTACCTGGACGCTAAAGCAAATACTCGACAACGATACTTTCAAAAATCCTGACGGCCCATCGCTGATTTACGCTTCACTTCCCGGCCCCAAGCTCATCGATAAAGCCATCGAAGCAGGCGTGGGTGGAAAAGTAGAAGCCTTTGCCGGAGCAGATATCGACAACCGCTACGAAGGCCCCGTCATGCTGAAGGGCACGGTAGAAGCCATTCGCCAAAGCGACGACAACGCCCAAACCGAAGTGGTGGTTCGCGTGGGCAGCGTGCGGGTTATCGTCACCAAAAAACGGAAACCATACCACTACGAATCGGATTTTACCAACTTAGGGCTCGATCCGCGCAAAGCGGATATTGTGGTCGTAAAAATTGGCTACCTCGTACCCGAGTTGTACGACATGCGCGGCGATTGGATCATGGCACTCACGCCCGGTGGTGTGGATCAGGACTTGCATCGGCTGCCCTACCAGAGAATCGACCGCCCCATGTACCCGCTGGACGAAGAGATGGCCGACCCGGATCTAACCGCTCGTTTTGTCCCGCTTTCGGACGAAAAGTAGAACACAGACAGCAGTCACCCCGTGAATGCTGCCTAAGCCAGAAACATTCGCCCGAAGATTTGTAGGCTTGTCTGGCGTAATTCACGGGGTGACTTTCTATCTTCGCCAATAAGGCACTTGGTTTGCACAGTCCCATTTATTCAGAATCATTCTAAAAAGGCAATGTGATGTATTTCTAATCAAAATCTTCTTTAGATTTGCCGCTTTGAATTATGTAATATTTGTTGCATGAGAAATTCTGAAAATAGTTTGACTTGCGATAACCACCATGGAAATCCTTTGTACAGATTGGGCTCTGTAAAGGAGCCCTGCCCCAAAGGCAAAGTGAAAGGTCTTCCACACGTAACCCATAGTCAAAGCCAGGGGATTTGGGACATTGCTAACAGTGATTTTAAAATGAGGGGTGTTTTTGCCCCAGTTTGGCAAATGGTGAGAGATAAAAGCAGCACAGTCACCGTAATATACACACTTGCTTCCAAGAAAGAATTAAGTAAAATCGTAAACCCACCGAATGATTACGGATAAGGATGCAAAAGGTGCAAATTTGCAACCTAACCTTGGGTGTGTAAAATGTACTTTTTGCAAATTGGAATGAAGAAATTAACCTAAAAATGCATTTACACAGATTTTATGAGCAATTACATAAAATACAATAGGTTAGCAAGAGGACTAGCGAAACTTGACTTTTATAGCTCTAAAAAGTTACGACTTCAAAAATTGAAATAAAAAGTGGAAATCAGAAGCCTCTTGAAGAAACGGTGCGGAAATGAAAAGCCATGGTATTAGGATCTGAAAGTGAAGTAATATGGATTGAAATAATTTGCAATTAAATCTTATAAGAACATGTTAAATTTAAACTTATGACAAACTCAGAGATATCAAAAGAAATTCTAAAACGATTAGAAGAAATTGAAAAGCAATTAGATAATATTTATATTGCCAACAATACGACACTTGACATCTTAATAAGATGCATTGGACAGAACAACACATTACATTTCCAAAAAGATGTGCAAAATAAGAATGATTTTAAACGTGCAGTATATACTCTTGTTGGGCTTTTAGCCTTAAATAAGATGTACAGTGAAAAGATAGATGTTTCTACAAAAGAAGTCTGTACAATATTTAGAAATATCGGCACAACAGAACAAATAATAGAAGGTATTTATTCAAAATTAGCAGGCCCGTTTTTTGATGATATTGATGCTGAAAGCTTATATTATTTTACCTGCACTTTTGCTGATACGAATTCAGAGCGTTTTATGGAAATTTACGAAAGTAATCGTTATGAACCCAATGGGACGAAATATTTAGGAACGCTTTGGGGTTTAATGAACGATTACTCTCGTGCATGCGATGTTGTTCAAGGGCATTTAGATTTTCTGAGGCCTACTATAGAGAAATTTTAAAAACACAATTATTTATAAAATGCCACATAAAAATTGACTATTTTACTCAAAATTTTCAAAATGAGACAAAACATAGACAAAAATAAAACTACACATCATGGAAGAAGAAATCAGAACAAAAAAGTTAGTCATTGTTGATAATGATGGCAATCCTAAGATTGAATTGCGCACCATTTCTAATGGTGATCCTCAGATCATTCTTCGAGATAAAAAAGGTGTTCCGGCTATTAGAATTTCTATAGATGATAATGAGAGGCCAATCATACAACTTGTTGATGCAGATGACATATTTGTTGAAGGTGAATTAGAAAATGGTATGGTAACGAGCATGAATATATTATCCCTTAGTAAGGAGGGTAATGGAATGATGAGTTTAAGTATACACAATGCATTTTATGGCAGCAGAGTTATGCTAGGTGTTGATAAGAATAATCGGTCAGTTTTATTACTATCTGATAAGCATAATAATCTAAAATCTGTTGTCACAAGCGGCGAAGAAAAAGAATATGGCGACATGCATATATATACACATGATGATAGTGGACAAAGCGGTTATAATTTCAAAGAATTAATTGATTGGGCCAAACGACAAAATGGATAATAAAAGTGCAGTCTAATGCTGTACAACCTCTAATACATTGTTAATTTGCTTGAACTGTCAAATTATTGTTCAAAACTCATCATGGCAAAAAACTTGGATATAAAAGTAATAAAAAAACAATTTTCAATATTCGTATTAACTAAAAAAGGAGAAGTAAGTTATGGCAGCAGAAAAAATTGGGACAGTTAAATCTCCCAAAACGCAGAAATCATATGATGTAAAGTGGGACCAATCAAATCGTGACGTTTATGTTAGCTATGCTGGTTGGACCAGTGTTGGCAAAGCAAGTTCGGCTACAGAGGCAATGAACAAAGCAGAAGCTTACGTTTACAACAAATGATAGTATTTATGAGGATGTCACGGTAGTGACATCCTCATAAAATCCTAAAGAATTGGATATGCGGGTTGAATTTAACATTTCGGCGTTTACACATATTGGAACGATTCGTGAATTGAACCAAGACCATATTCTTGTCAATGGAATGGTATTAAATGAAGGAGAAATTCATTTAATTGGACAAGACAGTTGCTTTTGTTTTGTTGCAGACGGAGTTGGAGGTAACAAAGCAGGTGAATTTGCTTCTCACTTCGTTCTTGAAAAACTAAAATTGGAAGCTGATTTTAGCTCACCATATATTGAGCAAAGCTTTCGCGAATTAAATGAACAACTACTCTCTGCTTCTACCCGTTTTTTGTAAACTCTTACCAAATATCTGAAAACCAAAGCTAAAAGTAATATTATCTATAATAATTTGTCAACTTTAAAGAATTAACAAACACTTACACACGAGTTGACACAGACAAGAAATAAAAAGGACAATGACACAGAAGTTCAATATTTACAATGGATTAAAATGCTTGAGTAAAGAACATCATATTTTGATATAACAGTGCCTCAAAATCGGCAACTAACCATATACGTAACACCCCACCTCCACATTCTATTTCTCCAATAAGCAAACCCTGTCCAAACAAATCTAAATGACGAAAAGTTTTCATTAACGCTTTGCGCATTTAACCTCACCCATCCATCTCCCACCATAACCCTACTTTTGCCTCTCAAAGCAGCCTGATGAAATTGAAGAACCAAATCCGCACCCTTCTTATAAAAACCCCACGGCTCGTGCGCTGGCTGGCGGCGGGGCTTGTGGTGCTGGTGGTGGTTTTTTATTTCTCGCTGCCGCGCCATCTCTTCCGCGATCCTACCGGCACGGTGGTGGTGGCTGCTGACGGGCAGATGCTGGGCGCACGCATCGCCGACGACGGCCAATGGCGCTTTCCAGCCACGGCGCAGGTTCCGGAGAAGTTTGCCGTTTGTATCACCCATTTCGAAGACCGTTATTTCTATCGTCATCCCGGCGTCAATCCGCTGGCGTTGGCCAGGGCGCTAAAGCAAAATCTGGCTGGTGGCCACGTGGTGAGCGGCGGCTCCACCCTCTCCATGCAGACCATCCGGCTGATGCGCAAAGGAAAGCCGCGCACTGTTGTAGAAAAGTTTTATGAGATATGGCTGGCGCTTCGGCTGGAGTGCCGCTACAGCAAAAACGAAATCCTGGCTTTGCATGCCTCGCACGCTCCTTTTGGTGGCAATGTGGTGGGGCTGGACGCTGCCGCATGGCGCTATTATGGTCGTAGCGCCGACAACCTGAGCTGGGCCGAAACGGCGGCGCTGGCAGTGCTGCCCAACGCTCCGGCATTGATATTTCCGGGAAGGAATGCACAGCTTCTGCTTCAAAAACGAAACATGCTCCTCGACCGGTTAGAAAGTCGCGGCATCATCAGCGCCACCACCTGCACGCTGGCCAAAGCGGAGCCGTTGCCACAAAAGCCCAAGCCGCTGCCCGACCTGGCTTTTCATCTCACCGAAAGGATAAATGCTGCGGCGCACGGACAGATCATCAAAACCACGCTCGACGCTCCTTTGCAACAGAACTGCAACGAAGTCCTCAGCCGCCACCAGCGACTGCTGGCCGCCAACGGAATCCACAACATCGCCGCGATGATCGTCGAAAACAGTACCGCTGATGTGCTGGCGTATGTGGGTAATATCGCCACTCCTTCGGAGGAAGGAAGCCACGGCGATCAGGTGGATGTGATCACCAGCGCGCGCAGCAGCGGCAGCATCCTCAAGCCTTTCCTCTATGCCGCCATGCTCGACGCCGGCGAGCTGCTGCCCGGCACTTTGGTTGCCGACATCCCCACCACCATCAGCAACTATTCGCCGCGCAACTTCGAGGTGGCCTACGATGGCGCAGTGCATGCCGACGAGGCGCTGATTCGTTCGCTGAATGTGCCGGCGGTGCGTCTGCTCAACCAATACGGACAGCCACGGTTTTACCACCAGTTGCAGCAGGCCGGACTGTCGTCGCTTACTTTTCCGGCAGGGCATTATGGCTTGTCGTTGATATTGGGAGGCGCCGAAGCAAAAGCGGAAGACCTGGCGCTGATGTACCGCAACATGGCCGTCACGCTGCTGCACTATCCCGACCTTCAGCCGGAACTTGCGACAAAGCTCAATTTCATTTCTGAAACTGATGATCATCTTAAAAAACAAACGCCGGTTTTTGGTGCCGGCGCCGTCTATCTTACTTTCGATGCCATGCAGCAGGTGCGGCGTCCGGCGGCGGAGGCAGGATGGGAAGCCTTTCTTTCGTCCACACCCGTCGCCTGGAAAACGGGAACCAGCTTTGGCTTCCGCGATGCGTGGGCTGTTGGCGTAACTCCCGGCTACACGGTGGTGGTGTGGGCCGGCAATGCCGATGGCGAAGGACGTCCCGGCCTCACGGGTTTGCTGGCTGCTGCTCCCGTGATGTTCGATCTTTTCGATCTGCTGCCCGCCACCGGATGGTTTGTTACGCCGTGGGATGCGCTGGCCGAGGTGCCGGTGTGCCACGAGAGCGGAATGCGCCCCTCTCCATTTTGCAACCACATCGACAGCGTGCTCATCCCGCTAAACGGACTTAATAGCGCCGCCTGTCCGTGGCACCATCTGCTGCATCTGGACACAGAAGAAAAACACCAGGTGAACGCCCAGTGCTATCCTATCGGTCAGATTCAAAGCCAACCGTGGTTTATCCTTCCGGCGGCGATGGCGTGGTATTATCGCAACAAAAACCCTTTTTACAAAAATCCGCCACCGTGGCTTCCCGGTTGTCAGCAGGAGCCGACGCAGGTGATGCAGATCATCCGGCCGGATAAGCCGGGAAAGATTTTCCTGCCACGCGAAACCGACGGAAACCTCCAGGCAACCGTTTTTGAGGCGGCGCATCAAGATGCCGGCGCCACCATCTTCTGGTACCTCGACGAAACCTTTGCCGGACAAACCAGCACCTTTCACACGTTATCGCTGCAGCCGGCGCCCGGAAAACATATCCTCACCCTGCTCGACGGTGACGGCAATCTGCTGCGGGTTCCTTTTGAAATTGTGGGAAAACAGAGGTGAGATTGACGGGTTGCGAGTTGCGAGTTGCGGGTGGCGGGTTGCAAATTACGATTAACGATTGTGGTTGTGGTGGTTTCGACTACGCTCAACCACCGTCAACTGTGGCGGCTGAGCGGAGTCGAAGCCAGCGTTGGTTGGTGAGCGGAGTCGAACCAAGCCGAACCAAGTCGAAGCCAGCTTGCCGAAACCAGCCTTATCGAAGGGAAAGACGCTTATAAACAATAGTTACACAGAGTAACACTGTGTAAAACTCTGTGTTACACTGTGACACTCCGGATAAATAACTTCTTTCTCATTTCTGAAAGTTCATTTCTTCCGGCTGAAGACTGCCAAAAGCCGACTGCGACTGATCAATTTTTATATCTTTGTCCCAATTTTTTTAAACCGTTTCAAATGCTTCAAAATCAAGATAAATTCACTGGCGAAGGACTTACTTACGATGATGTTTTATTGTTGCCGGGCTACAGCGAAGTACTTCCGCGGGAGGTCGACCTTTCGACGTCATTCACTTCGGGCATCAGCATGAAGATACCCATTGTGTCGGCGGCCATGGATACTGTGACCGAGCACAAGCTCGCCATCGCCATGGCGCAGGAAGGCGGCATAGGTGTTTTGCACAAAAATATGAGCATCTACAAGCAAGCCAACGAAGTGCGCCGTGTGAAGCGTGCGGAGAACGGAATGATTCTGGAGCCTATCACGCTCAACAAAACAGCAAAAGTAGGTGACGCGCTTGCGCTGATGAAAGAGTACAGCATCGGCGGTATCCCGGTGATAACTCCCGACAATACGCTGGTAGGCATCGTCACCAACCGCGACCTGCGCTTTGAGCGCAACCACGGGCGTCCGGTGGAAGAGGTGATGACAAGCGAAAACCTGATTACCACCACCGAGTTTACTGATTTTGAAAGAGCTGCCGACATCCTGCAGGAATTTAAAATAGAAAAGCTGCCGGTGGTCGATAAAGATTATAAGTTGGTGGGATTGATTACCTACAAAGACATTATAAAGATAAGAGAGCGCCCCAACGCTTGCAAAGACGAGCGTGGCCGCCTGCGTGTAGCCGCTGCCGTAGGTGTGAGTGGCGACATGATGGATCGCGTGGATGAGCTGATTGCTGTGGACGTGGATGCCATCATCATCGACACGGCGCATGGCCACAGCAAAGGTGTGATGGAAGCCGCCCGCGTCATCCGGCGCAAATATCCCAACCTGCAACTGATAGTCGGAAATATCGGTACCGCCGAGGCTGCCCTCGACCTGGCGCGCATCGGTGTGAATGGCGTGAAAGTGGGCATTGGCCCCGGTTCTATCTGCACCACGCGCATCATTGCCGGCATAGGCATCCCGCAACTCAGCGCCGTGTATAATGTGGCGCGTGCGCTGAAAGATACCGGCATCCCTGTGATAGCCGATGGCGGTATCCGCTATTCGGGCGACATCGTAAAAGCTATTGCCGCCGGCGCCCACAGCATCATGGCCGGGTCGTTGTTTGCCGGCGTTGACGAATCGCCCGGCGACACCATCATCTTCGAAGGCCGCAAATACAAGGCCTACCGTGGCATGGGCTCTATCGAAGCTATGCAACATGGCTCCAAAGACCGCTACTTTCAGGACATGGAAGAAGACATCAAAAAACTGGTTCCCGAAGGCATCGTTGGGCGGGTACCTTTTAAAGGATCGCTGAGCGAAGTGATCCATCAGATGGTGGGCGGACTGCGCGCAGGCATGGGCTACACCGGATCGCAAAACATTGAACAACTGCAGCAGGCGCGCTTCATCAAAATAAGCCCTGCCGGCGTTGCCGAGAGTCATCCGCACGACATCACTATTACGCGTGAAGCGCCCAACTACAGCAAATTTTAATCATGCTTTTTATTTGAACATATAATAATTACAGTGTTTATTCGTAACAGATAACACTTTATTGACAAGCAATAAACTATCTTAAATTTTAAATCAAAGATGACACAGATTTTTACTACAAAAGGTTTCCAGCGGCGGTGTGCAGTAGCTGCTATCATGGTTTTTTCGATTATGTTTTTGAGCCTGAACGCTCAAAATGCAAGCGAAAAAGTTTTGCTGACCATTGGCAACGATAAAATTAGCTCCAACGAGTTTATGGCGATTTACCAAAAAAACAACGTGGACGGAGAGGTGCTCGACAAGAAATCTCTCGAAGAGTATCTTGAACTCTTCATCAACTTCAAGCTGAAAGTGAAAGAAGCTGAAACACTGGGACTGGATACAGCAGCATCATTCAAAAACGAACTGAAAGGCTATCGCGACCAGCTTGCAAAGCCTTATTTTGTTGATGAAGAAGTAAACGCCCATCTGCTGCAGCAGGCTTACAACCGCAAGTTGAAAGATGTACGCGTAAGTCATATTCTGGTGCGTGCCGACAAGTACGCCACGCCCGAAGATACCCTGGCTGCCTACAACAAAATTGTGGAGATACGCAGCCGGATTATCAACGGCGAAAACTTTAACGAAGTAGCTGCCGAGGTTTCGGAAGACCCGTCGGCTCGTGACATGCCGGCACAGGGTTTTCAGCCCCCACGCAAAGGAAACGGCGGCGACATTGGCTACTTTACGGTTTTTGATATGGTGCTGCCTTTTGAAGAAGCAGCCTTTTCGATGAAAGAAGGCGAAGTGTCGCAGCCGGTGCGCACCGACTTTGGATATCATCTGCTCATGTTGCAGAGCATCCGCCCAGCCTTGGGCAGCGTGCAGGTAGCACACCTTTTCCTGAAGATGCCCGACGAAGCAACCCCTGCCGATTCGGCAAACCTGGCCGTACGTGCCGATTCCATTTATAAAGCTTTAAATGCTGGTGCCCTGTGGGATTATATGGTAAAAGAGCTCTCCGACGATAAAAGCTCCTCCGAAAATGGCGGCAAACTCCCGTGGTTTGGCTCCAACCGCATGGTACCTTCCTTTATTGACGGCATCCGCAGCATCTCCGACACCGGCGGCATTTCCAAACCTGTGATGACCTCTTACGGCTGGCACATCATCAAGCTGGTGGATAAAAAACCCATCCGCTCTTTCGAGGATGAAAAAGCCGACCTGAAACAAAGCCTTTCCAAAGACACGCGCTCGAACAAAAGCAAAGAATCCATCATCCGCAGGATAAAACAGGAAGCCAATTACCAGCCCAATCAAAAAGCGCTCGAAGAGTTTTATGCTGTCATCGACTCGTCGGTGTATAAACGCAAGTGGGAAACCGACAAAGCTGCCGGAATGAATAAAACACTTTTTACATTGGGCAACCAAAATTATAACCAGCAGGAGTTTGCCACTTATCTGGCCAAACATCAATCCATCAACAGCAAGGAAACCATTCCTTTTTTCGTAGAGAAAGCCTACAACGAATGGGTGGATGAGCAGGCAATTGCTTACGAAGACGAGCGGCTTGAGGAGAAACATCCCGAATTTAAAGCACTGGTAAAAGAGTACCGCGACGGCATCTTGCTTTTCGATCTTACCGACAAAATGGTATGGAGCAAAGCCATTAGCGACACCACCGGTTTGAAGAATTTTTATGAAAATAATAAAGAAAACTACGTGTGGGGCAAGCGCCTGAAAGCTACCGTAATTACATCTGTTAAAAACGACGATGCCGACAAAGCATTAGAACTGATCAACAACGGTATGTCGCCCGAAGAGATGAAGGAGGTTCTCGTAAATGATAAGCCACTCGACGTGATGGTTGTCAACAAAAAATTCAGCAAAGGCGATAACGAATTTGTGGATAAAGTGGAATGGAAAGCAGGCACTTCGCGGGTCTATTCAGGTACAGGCAACTTCGGTTTTGTAATCGTTGAGGAAACTGTTGCACCGGAGAATAAAACGCTGGGGGAAGCCCGCGGCCTCATCACCGCCGATTATCAGAACTATCTAGAAGCACAATGGATCAAAGAGCTACGCGGCAAATACCCCGTGGTAGTAAACGAAAATGTACTGAACGATCTGCAAAAGTAATCTGCGAATTTGAAAAACCTTTTAGTCATCATATCCCTGCTTATTATCAACGGCATGGCGTGCCAGAATGAGGCTTTCAGAGATTCTGACCGCATCCTGGCACGCGCATATGATGCCTATCTTTACGAATCAGATCTCAATAATATCGTGCCGGAAGGCACCAGCCCCACCGACAGCCTGAGCATTGCGCAAAACTTTATTAATAATTGGATAAAAAGCCAGTTGATCCTCTACAAAGCCGAGAAAAACCTTAGCAGCGAACAGAAGGATTTCAGCAAGCTCATTCAGGACTACCGCAACTCGCTGGTGATCTACGAATACGAGACACAGCTTATCAACCAAAAACTCGATACCCTAGTTCGTGATTCAGAAATAGAGGCTTATTACAACGAGAATCAAAGTAATTTCAAACTCAACGAAAACATTGTTCAGGCCGTTTACGTAAAGATTGACGAAAAGTCGAAATATCTCAACAAGATAAAAAAGCTTACCCGCAGCAACGACGAACAAGACCGCGACTCGCTGGCGTATTATTGCATTCGCTATGCAGAGGATTTCGACCTTATCGACCGCGAGTGGATCACCTTTGACGATCTGCTTTTACGGGTGCCGATACCTGCAGGCAATCCCGAGACGTTTTTGACAAAAAATGCGTTTGTTCAGCATTATGAGAAACCTTATTGGTATTTTGTAAATTTCTTGGATTATGGTCTCAGCGAGAGCCTCTCGCCCTTGTCGCTTGAGCGCGAAAACATCCGCTCAATATTGCTCAACAAGCGCAAGAAATTGCTCATCAAAAAGATGCAGGATGAAACTTACCAACAGGCTTTAAAAGGCAATAATTTCGAACTTTTTTAATTTATCAACTATCTGCATCACCATACACCGGCAACTGCGATGAAATATTTTATTTGGATAACCAGCGTCATTTTTCTTTTAACCTTTGTTCCTGCTGTAGCGCAGGATCAGGAGGGCACGCCCGAAGGCGCCACCATCGATGAAGTGGTAGCGGTGATAGGCAAAAACTACATCCTGCGCTCCGACGTGGAAAGCCAATACTTGCAAATGCGCATGCAGGGCACCATAAAAGGCGCCGCTGAAACAGTAAAATGCCAGATATTCGAAAACCTGATGTTTGAGAAATTGTTGCTGCACCAGGCCGCACTCGACAGCATCGTCGTTACTCCCGATCAGGTGAGCTCAGAACAAGAGCGGCGCATGCGTTATTTTATCCAGCAGTTTGGAACACAGGAAAAACTGGAGAAATATTACAACAAAACGATATTAGAATTTAAACAAGAGCTGTACGATGTTATCGCTGACCAGATGATGATAAACCGGGTACAGGAAAACATTACGACCAACACCAACGTAACTCCTTCGGAGGTGCGGCGCTTTTATAAGGAAATCCCGCGCGACAGCGTTCCGCTCATCAGTTCTGTGGTAGAAGTGATGCAACTGGTGAAAAAACCGCCCATTTCGTACGAAGAAAAACATGAGGTGAAAGAGCGGCTAAACACGCTGCGCGAACGCATCCTGAAAGGTGAAAGCTTTGAAGCCCTGGCGGTACTCTACAGCGAAGACCTCGGCTCTGCCAAGCAGGGTGGCGACATCGGACTGCACAGCCGAGGCGAGTTGTACCCCGAATTTGAAGCTGTAGCTTTTAAACTCGAACCCGGCGCTATGTCGGAAATAGTTGAAACCGAAGCCGGTTTTCACATCATTCAGGGAATTGAGAAAAGAGGAGAATTTTCACGTGTGCGCCACATCCTTATCCGCCCCAAGGTTTCGCCGGTAGCGCTGGCAGAGGCACGATCGTTTCTCGACAGCATCGGACAGCTTATCCGTAATGATTCGCTGACTTTTGAAAATGCTGTACGACTTTATTCCACTGATCCTTCCAAAAATAACGGAGGCATCATGATCAACCCCAACACTGGCAGCGCCCAGTGGTCGGTAGAAGAGCTCGATCCAAAGGTGTTTTTTGTAGTCGACAAACTCGAACCCCGCGAAGTGTCAACCCCCGTGCTGATGGAAGACGATAAAGGCGAAGAAGCGTATCGCCTGCTGATGCTTAGCAAACGTACACAGCCCCACCGCGCCAACCTAGAAGATGATTACAACCAGATACAGGACTGGGCATTACAACAAAAAAGACAAGATGCCATCTTCGTGTGGATCAAGAAAAACGCCCACAAAACCTACATCAAAGTTTATGGTGAATTCCTGCAATGCAAATTTGCCCAAAAATGGTTTTAGGGTTATTGGAATTTGGTGTTGATAGGACGGGATTGATTTAGAAATATTAATTAGATTGGTTTACACAAAAAATTTAAAAGAAATTTCATGGAACAATATAAAACGGATGTAGAAGCTCTTGATGCTTTTGTAGAAAAGGTAAAAATTTTTCGTGCCGAAATAGCGAAAGTCATAGTAGGTCAGGACGATGTGATTGAAAATGTGATCATCTCCATTTTTTCACACGGACACGTGCTGCTCGTGGGCGTGCCCGGCCTGGCCAAAACGCTGCTGGTGAACACTATTTCGAGGGTGCTGGGGCTTAGCTACAGCCGTATTCAGTTTACCCCCGACCTAATGCCCAGCGACATCATCGGCACGGAGATACTCGACCAGAGCCGCAGCTTCAAATTCAATAAAGGCCCCGTATTTGCCAACATCATCCTGGCCGACGAGATCAACCGTACGCCCCCAAAAACACAAAGTGCGCTGCTGGAGGCCATGCAGGAAAAAGCAATCACCGTGGCAGGACGCTCCTACAAACTGGATGAGCCTTTCTTTGTGCTGGCCACCCAAAACCCCATCGAGCAGGAGGGCACCTATCCCCTACCTGAGGCCCAGCTCGACCGTTTCATGTTCAACATCTGGCTCGACTATCCCAGCTTTGAAGAAGAAGTGAATGTGGTAAAAAGTACTACGACCACCTACGTGCCCGAACTCAAAGTGGTGCTTAGCGATCGGGAGATTCTTTATTTCCAGAATCTGATTCGCAAAATTCCGGTACCAGATAATGTTTATGAATATGCTGTGAGGCTGGCATCGAAAACTCGCGCCAACCGCCCCGACTCGCACCCGTGGGCCAACGAATACCTCACCTGGGGCGCTGGTCCGCGTGCATCGCAATACCTGGTGATAGGAGCCAAATGCCATGCTGCTATCCACGGCAAATATTCCCCCGACATCGAAGACGTGCGCAAAGTAGCTGTCGCCATCCTGCGCCACCGTATCGTGCGCAACTACAAAGCGGAAGCCGCCGGCATCTCTATCGAGAATATCATCGATGAATTTCTCAAAGAAGAATAGATCAGCATAAATATTAGCTACAGCTTGTAATGAAAAAGAAACTTCTTATCACCCTGGGTGTAGCCGTGCTGCTATTGGCGGCTACCTGGTATTTTGCGCGAACCAAAACTGCTGCAACAGATACGCTGAGTGTTCCTGTGCGGCAGGGACTTTTTGAGGTGGCGGTGGTAACCACCGGCGAGCTTGAAGCAAAGCAATCCGAGAACATCTATGGCCCCGAAAACCTGCGCAGCATCCAGATATGGGGTGAGATTAAGATTAATGAATTGATACCCGAAGGAACCGTGGTGGACTCGGGCGATTTTGTTGCTTCACTCGATCAAACTGAGGTGATAAGCAAGCTCAAAGACCTGGAGAATGAGCTTGATAAACTTGAGTCGCAATACACCAAGACGATGCTTGACACCTCGCTGAACATGCGCAGCGCACGCAACGAGCTGGTAAACCTGAAGTTTGCCATGGAAGAGGCGCAGATTGCTGTGGATCAGTCGCAGTTTGAGCCGCCGGCCACACAACGCCAGGCAGTGATCAACCGCGACAAGTCGCAGCGCACTTACGACCAGGCAGTAGAGAATTATGTATTAAAACAGGAAAAAGCACAGGCCGAAATGCAGGAGGTGTCTGCCACACTGGATCAGGCACATCGCAAAAAAGACCGCATGGTGGCGATTCTGAGTAGTTTTATGGTGTATGCTCCCAAGCCGGGAATGGTAATTTATCAACGCGACTGGCGCGGAAAAAAAACACAAACCGGTTCCTCCATCGACCCCTGGAACAATACCGTGGCGGTACTTCCCGATTTGAGCAAGATGATCTCCAAAACGTACGTCAATGAAATCGACATTTCTAAAGTGCAGAAAGGACAACCTGTGCGCATTACCATCGATGCTTTTCCCGAAAGGCAATACTCCGGCATCGTGGACGAGGTGGCCAATATCGGTCAGCAATTGCAGGGATCGGACGCCAAAGTGTTTGAGGTGGTCATCAACGTGAACCAATCCGACACCATCATGCGCCCCTCCATGACCACCAAAAACGAGATCATCACCGCCGCTTTCGACAATGTGCTGGCGCTCCCCATCGATGCCGTGCACAGCAACGACACGCTCACTTTTGTATTTATTAATAAAGGAAGTCATGTAGTTCGTAAAGAGATAAAAACCGCCGCCAGCAACGAAAACGAAATCATCATTACCGATGGCCTCGAAGCCAACGAGGAGGTGTTGCTGTCGATCCCTGAAAACCCCGACGACACCAGATTGATAACATTATAAATCATTGCCACCCCCGATCGTGAAACGCCACCTGCACAATCTCAACTCCGCCATAGAGGCAGTATTTGCCAACAAATTCCGCTCGATACTCACAGCATTGGGAATCATCTTTGGAGTGGCTGCTGTTATTGCTATGATGGCTATCGGCAACGGAGCGCAGCAGGAAATTCTGGATCAGATGAAGATGGTCGGCGTTAATAATATCGTAATTACGCCCATCCTGGAGAAAGATGAAGATGGCGATAAGACCAGCGGAGAAAGTGATAACGGCAGCGGAACGACCCGGAAGAAGTTTATCCCTGGCCTCACTTTGCAGGATGCCTACAGCCTCAGTCAGGTGATCCCCGACATCCGGCTGGTAAGCCCCGAAGTAATTTACAACGCTTTTGCAGTGACGGCAGGAACGCGCAGCCAGGTGAAATTTTCGGGCGTCACCCCCGCATTTTTCGAGGTTTTCAATCTGGATCTGATGCAGGGAGAAATGTTCAGCCATTATCAAATAGAAAACGGACAGCCGGTGTGCATCATCGGGCCGGAGGTGCGGGCAAAGTTTTTTAAAAAAGAAAGTCCCCTTGGCAAACGACTAAAATGCGGCGATGTGTGGCTGGAAGTAATCGGTGTGCTCAAGAGTCGCGAAGTTTCGCAAAGCGCCTCCAAAGAACTGGGCGTAAGTGAATTTAACAATTCGGTATTCGTACCTGTAAAAACCATCCTGATGCGCTACCGCGACAGGTCGTTGATAACCCAGGCCATGCTGATGAATGCCGGCAACGACCAGGCCACCACCAACCAAAACCGTAACCAGCTCGACAAAATCATCCTGCAGGTTACCGACAGCGAAAAAATGACCGTCACCGCCTCGGTGATAAAACGAATACTGAAACGCCGCCACGCCGGGGAAGAGAATTTTGAAATTAAGATTCCAGAGCTTCTGCTCCGGCAGGAACAGCGCACCAAAGACATTTTTAACATCGTGCTAGGTGCCATCGCCAGCATCTCGCTCATTGTGGGCGGCATCGGCATTATGAACATCATGCTGGCCTCGGTGATGGAACGCATCCGCGAGATCGGCGTGCGCATGGCCATGGGCGCACGCCGCACCGACATCATCTTCCAGTTTATCGCCGAGGCAACCCTCATCAGCATCACCGGCGGATTTATCGGAGTAATCCTGGGAGTTATTCTGGCCAAAGTCATCATGCAGCTCACCGGAATTTTGACCATCATTTCGATGCTTTCGATAGTGGTTTCCTTTGGCGTTTCTGCCACGGTGGGCATTGTATTCGGATTGATGCCTGCGCGCAAGGCTGCCCACCAGGATCCGGTGACGTCGCTGCGACACGATTAGTGAAGTCAGATGTGAATAGAATATTTTATAAATGAATATTGGTTTTAATAAAAAAATCACTGGTGTCCGGTTAAAAACAATAGATTCTTCGCTGCGCTCAGAATGACATCGGTTTGCGATGAATTTGGGGAGGGAGGGCTTAGTCGGCGGCTGCGCCGCCGACTAAGCCCTCCCAAGAACCCTAACAGCCTGTCATTCTGATCCGCCAACCGGCGGATCAGAATCTATTTATGGAAAATGATGTTTACCGGACAACAATGAAAATAAAAAAAGGAAATTCATTTTTACGAATATCAATAAATAAAAAATTAAAACATAAACCCATCGGGGAAATGGGCTAGCAGAGCAATGATAAAAAAAAGGAACATTCTTATTGTATTAATGGTGCTGGCGCTCCAGGCCGCATTGTCAGCACAGGTGGCTGAGCGCAGCTTCACGCTCGATCAGGTGATCGAAATCGCTCAGGAGCAGTCGCCCGACGCGCTGCTGGCCAAGAATCGGTTTTTGAAAGCCTTCTGGGAGCTGCGCACCTCCGAAGCGCGCCTGTTGCCACAATTGTCGCTTAATGCAACGGTTCCCAATTTCAACCGCAGCATTATAAAAGTGACGCAACCCGACGGCTCTGATGCTTTTCGCGAAATATCCCAAATGACAACGTCAGCAGCGCTGGGTATTTCTAAAAATGTAGGACTGACGGGCGGCAGCATTTTCATGCAATCGCGTTTGGAACGCATCGACTATCTGGCTGCCGACTCCTCGGCCTGGGCCAGCGACCCCTTGGTGATAGGCTATCAGCAAAATATTTTCACATTCAACCCTTACAAATGGTCGAAGCGAATCGACCCGATAAAATACCGCGAAGCCAAGCGGCAATATCTGGAAGAGGTGGAACAAATCGCCGTAACGGCCACCAACTATTTCTTTAACCTACTGGTAAGCCAGGTGCGTCAAAACATAGAAGAGCAAAAAGAAGCCAACTACGACACGCTTTACAAGATCGGCGTTGGCCGGTTTAATCTTGGGAAAATCCCTGAGAATGATCTCCTGCAACTTGAGCTGAGTTTGTTGCAGGCGCAGGCTGCTGTGGAGAGCAACCAGATAGAAACGGAGAACCGGATGTTTAAACTCAAATCGTATTTGCGGCTGCAGGACGACGCACCCATATCGCTGCAGTTGCCGGTAGAGGAGATTAAATTTTTTGATATCGCCGTGCAGGAGGCCACCCTGTTGGCGCAAACCAACAGCTCGACATCACTGGCTTTTGAACGACGCCTGCTTGAAGCTGACCGCGAGGTAAACCGCGCCCAGACTACCGACCGATTCAGTGCAGCACTTTTTGCCCAGTACGGCCTAACGCAAAGTGCCGAAAATTTTGAAGATGCATTCCGCTCACCACAGGACCAGCAGGTGGTTTCGCTTGGCTTGTCGATACCCATCGTTGACTGGGGTTTGGCCAAAGGACGCATCAAAATTGCACAGTCAGACAGAGAGATCGTGAACACATCCATCGAGCAGGAGCGCATCGACTTTGAACAAGATGTATATTTGAAGGTGCAGAATTTTATGATGCAGCAACGGCAGCTCGCCATTGCCGCCAAGGCCGACACAGTGGCACGCAAAGGTTTTGATATTGCCAAACAACGTTACCTGATCGGTAAAATCGACATCATCAATTTGCGCGATGCACAGTCGAGCAACGACAACGCCACCATCAGCTTTATCCGAAGCCTTCAGGATTACTGGATCAACTATTACCAACTGCGCAAGCTCACGCTCTTCGACTTTAAAGATAACAACGAAATCTCTATCGACTTCGAGAAGCTGCGGTAAACTTTTGCAAGCCAACCCATTCTATCCGCGTAAGCGAAAAGCAAGAAATTATCTTATTTTTGCACGCAGTAAAACATTAATAATTAACACACTAATAAAACACATTGAAGATGAAAAGAGATACCCGGGTTTTTGATATCATCCGTCAGGAGCGCGAGCGCCAGATTAAAGGCATCGAGCTGATCGCCAGCGAGAACTTTGTAAGCGATCAGGTGCTTGAAGCAATGGGATCGGTGATGACGAATAAATATGCCGAGGGCTATCCCGGCAAACGTTATTACGGCGGCTGCGAATTTGTAGATATGACCGAGCAACTGGCCATCGACCGCGCGAAAGAACTATTTGGAGCCGAATATGCCAACGTGCAACCGCACTCAGGTGCACAAGCCAACATGGCTGTTTTACTGACCATCCTCAAACCCGGCGACACCTTCATGGGTCTTGACCTGGCACATGGCGGCCACCTTTCGCATGGCTCACCCGTCAACTCATCGGGCATCCTATATAATCCGGTGTCGTATGGTGTGATTAAAGAAACCGGCCTGGTAGATTACGACCAGATGGAAAAAACTGCACTGGCCGAAAAACCCAAACTCATAATCGCCGGAGCATCTGCCTACTCACGCGACTGGGATTACAAACGTATGCGCCAGATTGCCGATCAGGTAGGCGCCTTGTTGATGGCTGATATTGCCCATCCGGCAGGTCTCATCGCCAAAGGCGTACTCAACGATCCAATGCCCCACTGCCACATCGTTACCACCACCACACACAAAACCCTGCGCGGCCCCCGTGGCGGCATGATTCTGATGGGACAGGACTTCGACAACCCATGGGGTCTGGCCACCAAAAAAGGTGAAATAAAACCCATGTCGATGCTGCTCAATTCCGCCGTATTCCCCGGCATACAAGGCGGCCCGCTGGAGCACGTGATTGCTTCCAAAGCAGTGGCTTACGGCGAAGCACTCACCGACGAATACATGCGCTACATCTTGCAGGTGAAAAAGAACGCGCACCTCATGTCGAAAGCTTTTGTAGAACGCGGCTACCACGTGATTTCCGAAGGTACCGACAACCACCTGATGCTCATAGACCTGCGCACCAAGTTTCCGGCAATTACCGGACGGCAGGTGGAAGATGTGCTGGGCAAAGCAGACATCACCGTTAACAAAAACATGGTGCCTTTCGACAGCCGCAGTCCTTTCCAGACTTCCGGTCTGCGCATCGGAACGCCGGCCATTACTACCCGCGGCCTCAAAGAGAAACACATGGAGCCAATCGTCGAGCTGATCGACCGCGTTATTTCCGACCACGAAAACGAGAAGACCATCAGCGACGTGAAAGCTGAGGTGAACAAGATGATGACACACTTCCCGCTGTTTGCTGACTAGAACTTTTTTTAAATTAATTAATAAAAAGCCGCTCCTGATAATCCGGGAGCGGCTTTTTTTGTTGTTAAAAATTACAAATTGTATCCTTCAAATTAAGCATTCTGAAGATTAATGGTTTATTTTGCACTTAAATTATTGATTTTCATTTTTTTTAACAAAACGAAATTTATAGATTTATGAAAAAAATCCTTCTCCTAATGGCGGTATTTGTGTCCGTCAGTTTATCGGCCCAAAACGTTGCTGACACTGCGCAGCGATGGAAAGTTACCGGTTTGACTAGTTTAACGCTCAACCAGGCAAGCTACACCAACTGGACTGCCGGTGGCGAAAACTCCGTTGCATTCTCGGCACTGGGAAAACTTTTCGCTGACTACACCAACGGCAATTTTTCTAACAACAACTCCTTGACGCTGAAATACGGCATACTCAAAAACGAAACCGACGAACATGCGCGCAAGAGCGAGGATCTCATCGAGCTGATCTCGCAGTTCAATCAGAAATTCTCGAAAAACTGGAGTGCTACCGGGCAAATCAATTTTAATACGCAGTTTGCCAATGGTTACAACTACCCCGACGACAGCACCGTGGTTTCAAATTTTATGTCGCCGGGTCATCTCACCATTGCTCCTGGTTTGCTTTACAAACCGGTAGAATATTTTAGCATCCTCATTTCACCTATCACGGCACGCGCCACATTTGTGTTGGATCAGGATCTGGCCGATGTTGGCGCCTATGGTGTAGATGCAGCCGAGTACGACAGCATCGGCGGTGTGCGCGTAAAGACCAAGGATGGCAAAAACGTAAAACTGAAAGCTGGTGCGTTTGTAGAATTTTATTTTAAAAAAGAGATCAAAACAGATCTTACGCTTGAATCGCGACTCAATCTTTTTTACAATTATCTGCAGGACAACAACATTCCCGACGACAAGCTACCACTCGACCTAAGCTGGCAAACATTTTTCAATTATAAACTTAACAAGTGGTTCTCGGCCAATTTGTTTGTACACGTGGCCTATATGCCCGGCGACGTGCTTATCGACCGCGGGGTGCTTAATGGTGATAAAAAACCTGTTCCCAACGAAAAACTCCAGGTACTCCAAACCTTCGGGCTGGGGTTCGCATATAATTTCTAGTCACATTACTAATTAATCCAAATACATTTATTATGAGTCTAATTAAAGAATTCAAAGATTTCGCCATGCGCGGCAACGTAGTTGACCTCGCTGTGGCAGTAGTAATTGGTGCTGCTTTTGGCAAAGTCATCACCTCCTTTGTAGCCGATGTGCTGATGCCCCCGATAGGATTGCTTCTGGGTGGAGCAGATTTTTCGGATTTGCATGTAATTCTCAAAGAGGCGCAGGGCGAGATAGCCGCGGTAACGCTTAATTATGGCGTCTTTGTGCAAACGATTGTTGATTTCCTCATCATCGCTGCCTCTATTTTTATGGTGATAAAAGCGATATCTTCAGCAAAGAAAAAAGAGGCTGCCGCACCAGAACTACCTCCAGTGCCTACCAAGGAAGAAGAGCTACTGGTGGAGATCAGAGATTTACTCAAAAAATAGAAGGTTAAGCCAACCTTAACTAAAGCTGTCCAAAAGTATGGGCAGCTTTTTTTTTAAAACCAGGAATTTTGTCTCTACATTTTGTATTCATTTATTTATAAATTTTAAAAAAACAGAAACATGAAAAATTTCGATTTTAACCTTTCGCACCTCTACCCCATGGCCATCTCATTTGGCCTAAAACTGCTTCTGGCTATTGTTACACTTCTCATAGGCCTTTGGGTGATTAAGGTTATTATGCGCATGCTCAGAAAAACTATGGAGCGTCGCGATGTGGACGTAACGCTACGCCAGTTTTTGCTCTCGGTGCTGGGCGTTGTTCTCAAAATTATGCTGGTCATCACTGTAATCACGATGGTAGGAATAGAGATGACTTCGTTTGTGGCTATTCTGGCGGCTGCCGGTCTGGCCGTAGGTATGGCGCTCTCTGGCACGCTTCAAAACTTTGCCGGCGGGGTTATCATCGTCCTCTTCAAACCTTTTAAAGTTGGTGACTTTATCACTGCACAAGGTTTTACAGGAACGGTGCGCGAAATTCAGATTTTTAATACCATCGTCAAAACTACTGATAACGTAACGGTGATAATTCCAAACGGGCCGCTCTCGACGAATCCCGTCACCAACTTCTCATTGGAAGCTCAGCGTCGTACCGAAATGGTGTTTGGCATTGGCTATGGCGACGACATCGACAAAGCCCGCGACATTATCAAGGCTTTGTTTGCTGCTGATGACCGCATCCTGAAGGATCCGGAGCCTTTCATCGCTGTGACTGAGCTTGCCGATAGTTCGGTAAACTTTACAGTGCGGCTTTGGGCAGAACCAGCAAACCTCTGGGGAATGCGCTTCGATTTTATCGAAAATGTAAAAAAAGCCTTCGACCGCGAGGGTATCTCTATCCCATTCCCACAATCGGATGTGCATCTGCATCAGATAAAAGAATAGGGACAACCCGTGATAAAAAAAATCCATCCCCCGCGAGGAGGATGGATTTTTTATTTATTAAAAACAGATACCCGCGCTTAGTCCTGCACTTTCACGTCGAAAGTGATGGTAGAAGCGTTGTATGGGTTGTGTTGTACATAGGTATCTGTAACTTTTATGATACCGTATTTACCGCCTTCGGTAAGGAAGCCGATGTAGTCACCGTTGTTTAAATCTTTGACTTGTGACAGGATGCCGATGTCGCCTACTGTCGTTGCAATAGCATCGTAGCTGAGGTTATCCCAATCAACAGTCGTCAGCTTTTTAAAGTACGTCTGATTTTTGTTGTCTGTGCTGTAGTCATAAGGGAAGGCAGGCATTTCTTGCCACATTTGCACTAAGTTTTGCTCGTTGGGCGACTGGAATTTCATTTCGGTATTATTAGCTGTACCTTTAAAAACGGAGTGGTGTGTAAATACCAGGTCGATTACCGCGGCAAACTCGTCGTTGTTAGCCTCATTGTAGGTATAACGCTCGTCGGCGTTTACATCGTAAAAACTTAGGTTGGTACCGGCCGAACCTACTCCATCAGCTTGCGCCTGAAGTTTTACGTCCTGGTAGTTGCTCATGCTGGTTGCCGGTGGAATAACTTTGAAATACCGGCTTTCGGTGGTGATCTTATTGAAGTTGGTCGTAGCAGATACGACAAATTTGCCAACAGTTCCCACGGGTAAAATTGGAGGAACAACCATATGTAGGTTGTAGCTAAAAGTGCTCGGACCAGGAATCATGGTGGTATCCCATACTGGCAACACGGTACCAGCGATTTCACTGGTGAATTCAATGAATTTCAGCTCGTCGAGAGTCGAAATGTTTATCTGGTATTTTACAGTGTCTCCGGGGCTGAGGAAAGCTGTGTCAGTGGCAGGCGTTACGGAAATGGTGGGTTCGATGTGCATGATGATGTCGTCATCGTCATCTTTGCTGCATGATCCTAAAAAAACACTGCCCGCTACGAGCAATGCCAAAGCATAGAAAATTCTTTTTTTAAACATAGTCATTCGTTTTAGTTAGTTTTAAAAAATTGTTGTTGTTAAATAATTAGACAAAGAACGGAATGTTTGGCAGGTTGTTTGACCTGGTTTGTTAAAAAATGTTGCGGAACGTAGCTTGGGAGCCTCTTTCAGGCGGTTTTGAAATGATTTGTCAGGTTTTTTATGGAAATGTGAAAAAGAGTACAGTAAGTTTTTTTGTGTTTTTCTAGCATTACGAAATTATTCGCCTCTGTGTCGTCACTTTACTTATCATATCTTAGTCCTGTTGGCCTTTCGGTTTGTTTGAAAAAAGGTACTTGCGATAAAATCAAAACTATACCAGATGAAGCGCGACCAGGATAATTCTGATTGATCTCGTCTCTTGTAATGTATCCGTCGGTCAAAAGTTTATTAACTGTCTGCTTAAAAATTTCAATCTTTATTGTCCCTTTATTCCCTCTGGATGTAAGCCTTTCAACTCCACTCCAATCTGCTTTTATAATTTTGTTTGCTTTGCCATTTTCTCGTGTAATTGTTGTGCCGGTCAAAGGAATAATGTACTTCTCCCAAATGCTTTCGAATGTTTTGTCGTTGGTTTTTGTTTCTGTCTTCGATGCTATCCGGGTTAAATTATCGATGAAGAGAATTTCGATTTTCAACTTGTCGGCAACTTCAATTGCATCAGAAAGCAATGCCCCGTCAGTTGCAATAATTGCTTTTGTACAGTCAAAATAGTCTTTAGCACCGTGAAGTTCCATCACCATTTGCCGGTTAATTTTCCTTGTCGTACTGCCATACATTTTAGCTTGAACAGCTAATTTTTCTTTTCCTTTTGTTGCAAAAACATCAATTCCATAGTCATTGCAGTAGGATGTTGTTTCGGCTTCGTAACCTTGTCTGCGAAAATATTCGCAAACCAATTCTTCATATTCTCTTGGGTTCATCAGTTGGTTAAATTTGCAAATGGTCGTTTTGAGTATTGCTCAACAAATTGTCTTATCAGTTCCGCTTCTACAGTTCTTGGATCGTCGTCAGGTAAAGGCTTCCAGCAGACCACAAGGTCATTAGAATTTCCTAATTGCCAGATAAGTCTTCCACCATAGTGTCCGATATTTTTTCCTTGTCCAAAGCCAAAATATTGTTGCAAACGCGATCGAAGTGTCGCCTTGCTCCCGGCTTTTCCAGCTTTACCAATATAAACAACGATTGTATCGTCAACCCAATGTTCTTTAAGTCCGGAAAGTGAAACGTTTGGATTTTTCCCCTTGAAGTGTCCTCCTGTTCCAACGGTCAAAAACTCAATTTTTTTTGTTTGATTGAGAATTAAATAAACTCCCATTATTTTCGGAATTGATGAACTGTCCGCAAACAATTCTTTCATTGTTTTAAAACCTAAAAATCCCGCTTTTTTAATCTGCTCAATATCTTTAAAGTCCATCACCATAATTTTGATTTTATCTGAACAGGCTTCCATTTATCGTAAGCCAAATTATTTTCGATGCTTATCATGCACCAAAGGTTAATTCTGTAAAGTGGCCAAAGCTAAAAAGAATTTTGGATGGGAATACATCTGGTGGCTTTTTTAGATCCATGATGAATAAAGAAGTTTGTGTGCACCTGAATGGCTATCCACGACATTGTCAGACCTTTGAAAAGAGAAAACGTAAGAAAGCTTTAATGCGATTTTGTAAGTCACACCGTGAATGATGCCAAGCCAACCTACAGATGTTCGGGCTAATTTTCCTGGTTCAGACAGCATTCACAGGGTGACTTCGAAGCAGGCTAGCATTACAACGTTGATGATCTATTAATTCGCGCCTATTCGCCCAATTGGAGGAAATTCGCAGACAGTTGTTTAGGCTGCGCACCGCCACCGCATTCATCAAAATTCCTACTTTTGACCATTCATAAAAAAACTTGAGCATGATTAATCTCCACGAATTCCGCACACACGGCCATCAGCTTATCGACTGGGTAGCCGATTATTTTGAAAATATCGAAAGTTACCCGGTGCAGTCGCAGGTAGCTCCCGGCGATATTTTGCAACAGCTTCCACCGTCAGCTCCTGCACATGGCGAGGATTTCGATCGTATTTTTGAGGATTTCCAAAAGATCATTCTACCGGGCATCACCCACTGGCAGCATCCCGGCTGGCACGGTTATTTTACAGCCAACAACAGCTATCCTTCAGTGCTGGCAGAATTGCTCACTTCGGCGCTGGGGGCGCAATGCATGAGCTGGAGCACCTCGCCGGCAGCTACCGAACTCGAGCAGCGCGTAATGGAATGGCTGCGGGATATGACCGGCCTGCCAAGGCACTTTTCTGGCGTAATTCAGGATACAGCATCTACCTCCACGCTGGTGTCGCTGCTTACCGCCCGTGAGGCAAAAACCAACTACGCCATCAACGCCGGCGGTTTTAAGAACCAACCTTCGTTTACGCTTTATTGCTCGGATCAGGCACATTCGTCGATAGAAAGAGCTGCAAAAATAGCTGGCTTTGGCCACGACAGTCTACGAAAAATTGCTGTCGATGAAAACTTTGCCATACTACCCAGCGCTTTAGAAAAAGCCATCATTAGCGACGTTGAAGCAGGATATACTCCGCTGGCAGTTATTGCAGCCATCGGCACCACCGGTTCCACGGCTGTTGATCCGGTGAGAGAAATAGGAACTATTTGCCGCAAGTACGATCTCTGGCTCCATGTGGATGCCGCCTGGGCCGGATCAGCCATGCTGCTGCCCGAACTGCGCCACATGATTGATGGCGTGGAGATGGCCGACAGTTATGTGTTCAATCCACACAAATGGATGTTTACCAACTTCGACGCCAGCGCCTATTTCGTCGCCGACAAGGCCGCCCTGATCCGCACTTTTGAAATCCTGCCCGAATATCTTAAAACCAAAGAAGGCGACACCGTGATCAACTACCGCGATTGGGGCATCCAACTGGGTCGCCGCTTCCGGGCGCTCAAACTCTGGTTCGTCATCCGCAGCTATGGGGTGGATGCGCTGCGGCAAACCATTGGCAACCACATCCGTTGGGCAGCGGAGTTTAAACAATGGGTGGATGAGGACGTACAATGGGAATCGGTGGCGCCGGCGCCACTGGCAACGGTTTGTTTCAGATACAATCCTAACCAGAGCAGTGATGAAGCAGCATTGACCCAACTCAACCAACGGCTTCTCGAAACAGTAAACCGTGGTGGGAAGATTTTTATATCCCACACTACCCTCGGCACAAAATATACGCTACGCATGGTGGTCGGACAAACGCACACGCAGCAGCATCACGTGGCAGCAGCCTGGGAGGTGATAAAAGCGGCAGCAGGAGGTTTGTAGTAAAATTTAATACCTAAACCCCAAGTAGAGTTGGGTTTTAATTTCTTCCTTCAAACATGCTCGCAAATTTTAAGGCGAAAAACTTTTATATCCCCTGTCTTTTACTTCAGAATTCGATATTCGATATTCTTTTTTAAACAGAAATCTGCATTTCAAAAACCCCTGTGATAACGTATGGTCTGAAGAAATTCCCCACAGGTCTTTTTGCATTATCCCCTACTCCAGATGCCCCATCAGGAAACTCGTGATCTTTTTGTAAAGATGCATGCGCGTGTTTTTTCCGGTGTAGATGCCGTGGTTGGAGTTGGGATAAAACATCAAATCAAAATCCTTGTCGGCGGCCACCAGTGCCGTTATCAGGTCGATGCTGTTTTGCGGATGCACGTTGTCGTCGGACATTCCGTGGATGAGCAGGAAATCGCCCTGCAGTTTCTCCACGTGATTGATGGGCGAGTTGTCGTCGTAACCTTCGGGGTTTTCCTGTGGCGTGCGCATAAACCGTTCGGTGTAAATATTATCATAATAACGCCAATTGGTAACGGGCGCCACGGCCACACCCACATCAAACACGCCGGCACCTTTGGTCAATAGCAGTGTCGACATAAACCCGCCGTAGCTCCAGCCAAACACAGCAATGCGGTTGCTGTCGATGTAGGGCAACTGTCCCAGATAGCGGGCAGCTTCAATCTGATCGATGGTTTCGTATTTTCCCAACTGCCGGTAGGTCATCTTTTTGAAAGCCTCGCCACGGGCGCCCGTTCCGCGATTGTCCACCGACACCACCATGATGCCGTGCTTCGCCAGATATTGGTTGTAAAGTTCGCCGCCGCGGTAGTTGTTGGTAACGGTTTGCGATCCCGGCCCACCATAAATATCAAAGAGAACCGGATATTGCCGGGTGCTGTCGAAGTCGAAAGGCAAAATTTTCCATGCGTTGAGTGTAACGCCTTCGGGCGTGGTGATGGTAAAAAAGGTACGCGGCTGCAAGTTGTATTTGGCACGGGTAGCCAGCAGCTCCTGGTTGTCTTCGAGGATGCGGATGGTCTCTCCGTTTTTGCCTTTATTAACCGAATACACCGGCGGTGTGTTAGCGTCCGACCAGGTTTGGATAAAATATTTGTTGTCGGCGCTAAAGCGGGCGCTGTTGGTGCCTTTGCGAGGGGTGAGCAATGTCTTGTTTTTTCCATTAAAGCTTACGCTAAAAACCTGCCGATCCATCGGCGTGGGGATCGCAGCCTGATAAAAGACCTTTTCATTTTTCTCGTCCACAGCTATCAGCTCGGTCACGTCGAAGTCGCCGCTGGTGATCGCTTTCATTTCTTGTTTTTTAATATCAAAAAGATAAATATGGTTGAAGCCGCTGCGTTCGCTGGTGATGATAAACCGGCTGCCATCGCCAAGAAACGAAATATTGTCATAGTTGCTGTCGTCGATATAAAACTCGTTGTCCTCGCTGTAAACAGTTCGTGTGGCGCCACCGGCAAGATTGGCATAAAGCACGTCGAGATGGTTTTGCAGCCGGTTGACGCGTAAAACAGCCAGCACCTGCGGGTCGGGCGTAAAGAAGATGCGCGGGATGTACTGGTCAGTTTCCTCACCCACATCCACCGGCATAATCTTGCCTGTATTAACATCGTAAACCTGAACCGTTACCAGGGAATTGTCTTCGCCGGCTTTGGGATATTTGTATTCGTCCCTTTCGGGATACAACTCGCCGTAAGTGGTAAGCTGCCATTGTTTTACGTTGGATTCGTCGAAACGCATAAACGCCAGATAACGGCTGTCGGGCGACCAGTCGAAACCCTTCACCACAGCAAACTCCTCTTCGTACACCCAGTCGGTGGTACCATTGATGATACTGCCCGGCTTTCCATCACGAGTTATCTGATGCTCCTCGTTGGTGGTCAGATCTTTTATAAAAAGATTGTTGTCGCGCACAAAAGCTACTTTTTCTCCATCGGGCGAAAACGTGGCCAGTTGTTGTTTTCCGTTTCCGGAAAGGGGTTTTAGGTTTTTGGTTTTCAAATCAAAAATATAATAATCCGAGCGCGAAGAGCGGCGGTAGATAGGCTCGGTGTTGGTGCCGAAAAGGATTTTGGTTTCGTCGTCGCTGAATTCATAATTGTACAACGCAATGGGCTGCGTTTCTCCTTCGGGGGTCAGCTGATCGGAGGTAACGATCACGTCGGTGAGGAGGCCGGTTTGGTAGCTGTAGGCGTTTATCGAATCGCGCTTGATCTGGGTGTAGCGCTCTCCTCCGTTCATCGGGCGGATGCCGCGCACCGACTTTGGAGCAAAAGTGCGGGTGTTAAAGATCAGGTCGAGGCTCAGTGTGTCGGCGGCTTGCTGCGCCATTGCCGTAAGGCCTAAAAACATAGCGGTAATCGCGAAAAGCACAATTCGGAAATTCTTATTCATCATCATTATTTTTAGTTGATTAATACACGATACAAATTGTAAACGGCCAAAATTAAAAATTCTCCGCGTAAGAACAGGGTTTTTATTATTTTTGCCGCAACATTGCAAAACGGGACGTTAGCTCAGTTGGTTTAGAGCGCTTGCTTGACAGGCAAGAGGTCACTGGTTCGATTCCAGTACGCCCCACAATGAAGGACAGGGAGTTAGAGTAAAATCTGACTCCCTGTTTTCTTTTGAGTTTAAACATAGTTTAAACAGATGCCTGGTGGCCTCTTTGGAGTGGCGAGAAAACTAACAGTACACCTGAGAATTACTTATTGTCCTCTAGAAATTACCCCTTTCCAGGTGCCTTTTAAATAGGGAATTACATAAGGTAATCATCATCAGGCGGCAAGGCTTAGTTTATTTCGGTTTGTTTATTCTGCTTGACAAACTGGACCGTCCCGCCCTGAATTGTAAATGCAGCTGCACCGCTAACTTTTCAAGGGATGTGACCGATCTTTACAAATTGTACCCAAAAAAATACTTCTTGAAACGATTTTTAGACAGAAAATGGGCGAGTTACTGTTCAAAAAGGGCGACTTTCGTATGAAAAAAGTCATTTCATTTAATCTACCTCGCTGGAAATCTGCATTTTAACCTTTGTCAAACTTTTTCAAAGTTTGCCTTCGGAGAATAACTAACGACCCGCCCTGCTTCGTAAGTGAAATTGCACTTACCGTTTTTAAACGGAAATATGACGCAAGCCGCTCGCACAGGGCAAAAGAAAGCCACCAACGGTTGAGTATGGAAGCAGCATTTGAAAGCTCAAGTTTTGGTGTTTTGAGTGAAAGATTTATCTGGCAGTAAATCGACGAGAATTGCAATTGCAATTACAAGTAACGGATAGTGACATCAGAACTAAGTATCGCCTACATTACTTTTCAAAATCCCGCAAAATTGTAACCTCACAAGCTTTGCACTGCCGTTTTTCCTGATAGTATTCTGCAATGTCGTACCAGCCACCAGTCTTTTGAAAGATATCAAGTCCTCGGCCCAAAATGATCTTCCAACCGTTATTAGGTTCAATAGACCGGTCGTGTGCATTTTCGTCAAATTCGTAGGTGAAGAGAATTCCTAGAGGTTCAAGAGACTCTGTTATGTTCCTGAATGCTTCCTTTACATTTTCAATGTAATCTTCACTATTGTATGTGACCAAGTGGAATTTGACCTCCTCTACTTCTCCTTTCTGTTCAGCAACTAGCTTCGTTAACTCCATCAGGTTCCTAAGCTGATAAGGCAACCTGACGTAAGGATCAACAACTTTAATCTCTGTGGCACCGATCAGATAATCGCCAAATAGGTTTTTATATGAAATCCCCGTTTGATTGTCGCGGATTATCCGATGGCAAGCCTCTAAATTATTAAAGTTTATTTCTTTCTTTTCTTCCTTTTGCTCTTCTACGGCTTTCTTCTTACCGAAAAGCTCTTCTATTTCAAGAGTTTCTATGTCAACCTTTTTACCGCTGGATTTAATAACGTAACTAAAATCCACTTCCTCGAAGGTCTCATCCATTTTGATAAGCTGCTGCTTCACTCGTTTGCGGTTCTCAATAGCCAGATCCAGCAATTCTTTGGCTTCATCTTCATTGTATTCATTATTCGGATAAATGACTTTCAACAAACCAGAAAATGTTTTTGAAATCGAATTTTTATCCCTTGTTGTGATAGAATCTGATAGCTGAAAGTACTTACTATACGCATGCATGTGATCCTCTTTGCGCAGCTCCTTTAGGACCTCAGCCAGATAGTCCACTATGAACCCATAGCTATCTGTGAACATTTCATTCCGTAGCTTTTGCACCTCCCACCCTGGTATGTATGCATGGATTCTATCGAGAAATGCTGCATCATTATAATCCTGTGGAAGTGCTTCAAATAAATTGGAGTGTTTGAGCATGTAGGGAACGGAGTGATCTGTATTGCCAACAAACACCATACTTGCAGTAGCTCCATACACCTGGGTTCCTCTTGAAAAAGTTTTATTGGCCATGTAATTTTTCATGATATCCACCAGCCCCCTGTCCGTTCGCTTGGATCTTCCGGCAAACTCGTCATAAGCAACACAGTCCCAATAACCAACCAATCCGATTTCTCCGGTACTATTGTTTACAAAAAGTTTGGCCTTTGTAACTTCCCCGCCGGAGATCAAAATTCCGTGAGGGGACATTTCCGAATAAATGTGCGATTTCCCAGTGCCTTTGGGTCCCAGTTCAATCAGATTGTAGTTGTTTTCAGCAAAAGGCACAAGCCTTGAGAGCTGCAATAATTTTGATCTAAAAGTAAATTCATCCGGGTTTAAACCTATGGTCTGCATCAAAACATCAATCCATTCATTCTTGGTAAACTTGCCCCTTAGCTGTTTGTATTCCTCAATATCCGTGTAGCTGATTTGAATGGGCTTTAGACTTTCGATTACCCAGGGAGAACCATCCCTTTCTTCGCCACCAACATATCCAATGGTGGTGATACACCAAACACCTCCTGAAAGAAGCTTTTGATGTGTTCTGATAATATCATCATTTATCACCACTTTGTTCAGACCCAGGTTGGCAAAATAGGCCTCATGGCAGTCCCGCTGCTCATTAAGCTTTACTGATACCTTGTCGATGATGCGGTGAGATCCCTTGTCGCGTATTGTAGATTTAATTAACTGGGATTCGTCGCGGTGCACAAAGTGCTTGGCAATAATATTTTTGACCGTATCGACACCTTCATTTATTGTGTCTTCATCGTCTGTTGCACAATACTGACCGAGCAAATACTCGAGCACGTAGGTAGGAACTATGGCGTTTCCTTTTATCAATTTCGTAAGGTCCTTGCGAACTACCTTCCCGGCAAATTGCTCATTGAGTTTTTTATCAAGTTCTTTCATAGCTTAAAAATCATCAAAATCGTTAGTAAATGAAATATTGAGCGTGTAAAAATGCTCTTCGTACATTTTCCATCGGGTTGTGCCTGGCACTGGCTCTTCCAATAATAAGCGAACCCGTTGATTGCGATATTTTCCGCTGGCAATTGAGCTTAACTGAAAACTGTGTTTTACTTCACGACGCCTTTCACTACCTTCTTCCACATCAAAGGTGTATTTGAAAATATCGCTTAGCTGAACACCGTCCTCGATGGTTTGAATAAAAGCCCTGATTTGTCGCGGAAGTATTTTATCAGTTATCAGGTCTTTTTGCAGAAATGAAACTGGTAGAATATTGGTCGTAATTTTATCTGTGGATTTGATGATATCAACATCCACCATTTTGGTTGTGTCTTTTCGTTTCTTAACAACTTTAATTACCGGCACAACGATCTCCTGAAGAGATGCCCCGCCATGAACAAAGCGCGATCCTGCCCCTTTAATCCTGAGTCTGTTTATTCCTTTCGGAATAAGGATATCTACATCAGAAGTCAGACCTACCTGGCTGCCATTAAATTTGTTCAGACTGTTATTCCCATTGAGATCCTTCCCTATCACAAATCGCCTCGATTCTTTCCAGATTTCACCCTGAATTTCGGAGCTTGCAAAATCGCTTTCATCTAAAGTTGCACTTTGATAAATAAAACCATGATCGGAGGTGATAATAATATTGGTTCCATTCATATTGGCGATTTTCTTCAAAACCTCCTGGAGGAAAACAATCTCTTCTTCAACAGCCTCAAATACTTTATCCTCGGTAGTTTTATCATCACCAGCTTTATCAATTCTATTGTGATAAATGTAGATAAGATTGTATTGTTTCACGAATTCACGTCCTTCAGTGCCAGCATTCATGCGCATAAATTCTTCTGCCGGGATTGCAACTGCTGTGGTTCCTGATTTTTCCTGAAGGATCCTTGTTCGTGCAGGAGTTCCCTGCGAAGTGATACCATCAACCAGGATCATATCAGAATTGGCAGAAACTGAAAGTTGCTCGCATGGCAGCATTGCAGCCATTCCTAATTGGGTGTAAGAAGGAAGCCCGGTAAACATAAAATCCAGCTCTGCTTCGTACCTTTTTTCACTTTGAATTTCTTTCGCCAGTTCCCAACCTGCCTCAAACCGGAAGGCATCAGAAATTACGACAAACAACCTGTTTTCTTTTTCTGAAAATGGGGCTACATACTGCTTAAAAAACCGCTGCTGAAAATGTATGGACTCTACCGGCCAACCATTTGCTTCACTGATAGTTTGTTGCCAGGAATCATTCAGGCTTAGCAACCAATCATTAGAATAGACTTTTTCAACCTTATCACTGAGCTTACTAATAATTCTGTTTTGACTTATCTTTCGGTAGGCGTGAATAAATTTCCGATAGTGATAGTCGATTAAAAAGAACTGATCCTTGTAATCAGCTACACCAGATTCGATGGATGGAAAGGAAAAGCTTTTAATTTTTCTCACCAGGTCTATCATTGCACCTGCATGCTCAAGGCAATAGTAAAATTGTTTATGACGCGGATACCAATACTTATTCTCTCTTTTTTTAATCATCTTATTCAGTTGATCCGGCAAAATGGTTTCATTTTCTACCTGTGCCGACAACTCATAAATTACCTTCAAATCGGTAAGGTCAAAAATATCGTCGTCAATAATTTCTTCCAGTTTGGCTTCATTTAATAAATTCTCAACATCCATATCTATTGCCACACGTTTCGACAGCGACTGATAGGCATCCTGGAACATAATCGAATCTTTCCAAAGTGAAATAAAGAGATGGGACTCACTCCCACCCTTGCGCGTCAGGATAAAATTCCTGCCAAATATCTCCAATAAGAATTCATAAATGGAAGGTGATTCACTTTGGTATTTGTATTTTCGGAAAACTTCCTGCCATAGATACTCCATGAGGTTGAACCTTACCAGATCACGCTCAATCCGATCATTGCTATCATTAAATGCCAGCGCGTAGGATTGTAAAAAGGCTTCCAGGTTTGGATAATCCGTATTAAAAAGAACAGCCAGCATTTTGTATCTGATGGATTTGTGAGCATCGTCATCCGAAAGCAACTCCTTAAGCTTCAGCCGACGTTCCTTGTTTTGAAAAAACTCGATGTGTTCTTCCACCAACGCTTTAAAATGATAGGGTAAGCCAATGTCCTGAAGGAATAAAGCTTCCTGGTCGGTGTGAAACACGTAGTTTGCAAGTTGTAAATCCAACAGCCAATTGTCTTCATAAGTAGGCTGACCACTTGAAAAATACAATAGAAATTTCTGCTGAGGCTCTTTTTTCAAAACCCTAAGCTTGGTAGCAAACTCATTCCGGTGGATTTCAATTTTTTCGACATCCTTTGGCATCACCATGGCATATTCTTCTTTCATCTTACCATCCTGGTCAAACCAAAACACGATGCGGTTGTCCTGAAAAATTTTGTTTAACGATTCTTCTATGTTGCTCATTGTTGCTTGCTTATAAGTATGTTTTTAACATAGGTAATTTTTCCTTCAACATGGGTAATTCCTGTGTTAGCATGGGTAATTTTCGGTTTAACTTGGTTCCTAACTTGGTCCCTATCTTGGTCCGCATCATGTGCATTACCTTGTGCATTACCTTGTGCTCTATATTCATCATGAACAAGGATCTCAGTAGTAAAGTACTTCCTTCCAAGGGTTTCTATGTTAATTGGGATATTCATAACTAAATGATTTTCGTTGTATCAATCCAATCAAAGCCCCGCACTTTATCCTTTGCCTTTTTATCGTTGAGGCCGCTGACTTCTTTGATGGCTTTGCCAAATTTGTTGTAGTTCACCAGCACGCCATCATCCAGGTCGATGGGGATGCGCTCGCTGGCGAGGGGATACAAAATATCGCGTTCGTATTCCTGGCAGTCGAGAAGCATTTTGTCCAGTTTGTCCATCTCTTTGATGGCCTGGGTTTGTTCGCTGCCTGTGCCGGAAATCTTCATCTGGTTCCAGTGTGCTTTGCGGGTTTTAAGTTTTTCGATAAACTCGCGCAGGTAGTTGTTCAGGATGTTGCTGATGGTGTCGCGGGTGTAGCGATGCATGTAAATAAGCACATTGAAGTAGCCTTTGGGTGAGGAGAACATCCAGTAAATCGGGCGCTTTTTATAGCGCGTGATGTGTTCCTTGTAAAAATCGCGGTTGAAATATTTGCGGATATCTGTGCCGAGGCAAGTCTCGACAAATGCAAGGTTTTTTTCCAGCGATTGTTCACCGAAACTCACCCTGAGAAACTCACGGAAGCGACCGGTAATGTCATCTTCAAACCACTCGTCGTCGAGCACCGGGATGATATTATCGTCATCAGGTAGAAAGGTTGGAGATTGTTTTGCTTCGCTCGCAATGATCTTAAGGTAATCTTCAAGCGCCTCTCCTTGGTTGGCTAAAATCAAGCCTTCCTGATCCAGCGAATACCGCCCAAACATGCAACCGACAGCGTAGCTTACAAATTGAGAAAATACTTCTTTGGCATCGAAGGGGAGGTTTGGTGATTGGTGATTAGTGGTTGGTGATTGCTGGTTGGTGTCTTCAATCCCCAATCCCCAATCTCCATTCTCCATTCTCCTATCCCCATTCTCCATTCTCCTATCCCCATTCTCCAATCTCCAATCTCCATTCTCCAATTTCCATCCACTTTTATATTTATTACTTAATTTCTTCAGTGCCTTTTGATCTAGTTCCTCTCTTAAAATGGTAATATCCTCCAAAGGAACATCTGGCGTGAGTTCATCCTGCAAACCATAAATCTCAATAAATTGTCGATTAAGTTCTTCTTCGTTTCTGTGGAGCTGGAAGAATCTATTTCTCCAGTATTGTTGGAAAAGGTCATAGCTCTCTTCGATGCTTGTGCTGAGTGAAGCCGAAGTATCCGCACCTTTAATACGAAGGAGTTCGTTTTGTTGAAGGTTCCAAGATTTTTCGGTAGAATCCCAATCTTTTTTTGAAATGTAAATGTTTTTAGTAACAAGATCATTTACATCATGTGTATTTTGAATAATTAGAGGAATTCTTAAAATATCCCCAACTTTGTAATCTAATGTTGCTGCTAAAACCATCAAAAATTCCATTGCAACTTTAGAATTAAGTAGCCCATGTATAAAAATTAAATTTTTATCAGAAAATCCTTTTGCACCTTTGGAATCAAATAGAAATCCTCTTTCGGAATAACGAACACATAGTGAGGCACTTGATATTGCTGTCCACGAAACCCCTTCTTTAAAAGCATAATCTCCATTGTAATTGTGAGATCTAATTCTACCTGTTTTCTCATCTATATTATTACGTATCTCAAATCCATCGTTTTTCCAATTAACTAAATGTTGATTATTTCCATACCATCTTCGAAATATCCCACCTTTATTGTACGGAAACCATTTTCTATTTGAGCTAATCGAATCTTTAATTGTTGTAGTATTAAAACCAACATTAGATAAATTAACTTCAGACCAATACCTTAAAAAGCGTTCATTATCTGCTGTTGCCATACCTTCTCTCGTGGTCATCGCATTTTCGATTAATGGTTTATTATCAAAATGCTCAAAAATCACATCACTAAGCCAATACCCAATAGGGCTACCTGGAATCTTTTCAAAATCTTTTTGGTTTGCAGTGTAAGCCCATCCACAATCTGGGTTTTGGATAGCTTCGAGAGTTTTACTTTGTTTTAATTCAGAACTCCCGTCGTCAACCAAGCGGAAGTAAACGCCTTGTTCTTTTGGTAAATTATTCCAAAAAGTGAATGATGCATTTTGAACCACCTCGCCGCCAATTTCCGGAAAGGCTCTTGGGCCAAGATGAAGTAGTGTGTCAATTTGTACGTCTTTTAAAAGTTGATTCCGTAATTTCTCGTAACTGCTCAGGAACATCCAACTGTGTTGGTTTATCATTCCTAAAAATCCTTTGGGATAAAGCATTGCCAAACCAGTTTCCATAAAGCAAGCCATCAGGTCCGCTTTACTTAGAGGGTAGGCGGTTTTCACAAAATCAGCCAAAGACTTATTCACATTACCTATACCCATGTAGGGAGGATTGTCCACAATACAATGGTATTTTTTGCTTAATGGCAACAATTGCGTTAAAGCTCTTTCGAGTTGTTCGAGGTTGTAGTGCAAAAAGACATCCGAGTTGCGGGAGGCATCGCTTACTTTTTGCAATACCTTTTCAAGCTCGCTTTGTGGCGTATGTGGCACAATCAGCGAACCCAGATTGGTGGCTTGCTGCATATTGCCCAGGTCATGCTTCAGCGCATCAGAAAGGTCTAAACCGATTTGCGTAAAAGTATCTTTAACTTCATCCTCGCTCAGCCGGAAGTCCCGGAAGCAAATGATGTTGGGCTCAAGGTTCTTACTAAACACCCTGCGGTGATAGCTGCGGGCTTTCATCATCAAGGCCATGCCTGCAAGTTGCGCGGCACGTTCGTCTATCTCAAAACCAAAGAGATTTTTGCTAATGATTAATTGCGGAATCTCAGAAGGATTGTAGCCCTCTTCTTCATAGATTTTTGTAAACAAATCAAAACCATACACCAAAATATGCCCGCTGCCACAGGCCTGGTCAAGAAGTTTAATTTCTTCGACAGAATTAATCTTTAAATAATCTTCGGCCTGCACCGAAGGGGATTCGATGAAGTAGGGCATGTGCTTGCGCAGGCTGGAACCGGGTTTGTTTTGCAGCCACAGTTTGCCGAGCGTGTTTTGCACCATGTATTCCACAATCCAGCGTGGGGTAAATAACTGCGTGGCCGCCGGAATGTCTTCCTTCTTCACCTTGCTTTTGGAGGCAAAAACTTCATCCTTTTTCTCAGAAATATAAAACTGGTAGAGCCAGCCAATCACTTCCACCTGCTGGCAGTCGTCGGAACACATGTCTATAACCACATCGTGAACAATCGAAAACTCGCTGGTCAGGTCGTCGGGGAGCAGCAGTTCGGTGTAATCGTTGATGGCTTCAAACAGGAACGGGAATTTTACGTGCAGATCGTTGCAGGCAGCAATCAGCAGCAGCCGAAACACTTCGTTTTGCGCATTGGGCGAAGGTATTTTGCCATCCAGCAGGTCGTTGATCTTTGCTTTGTCAACCTTAAATTCTCCGGGGATGTTTACCTGTTTGGCTTCATTCAGCAATTCGGGCAGCGTGTGGCCATCCTTTGGTGAAATGATACGCATGCCGGAAGGCTGGTATTCGTTGGCATCCATAAACCGGAGGGCCATCAATCGGTTGAACCAGGTGTAGGCCACCTTTTCGATAAGTTGCTCTTTGCCTGTCCGGGCAATCTCTTCCTTAAGTTCCCGAATCTCTTTGGCCTGCTCGCGCAGCGCAATGCTATCGGCATTCAGCACATATTCTATTTTGGCTCCCACCTGCTCGATGAGTTTGCGGCGTGCCTGCTGAGCGAATCTTTTAAGTTGGTTTGTGTTCATTTTGGTGATTGGTGGGTGGTGATTGGTGGTTGGTGGTTGGTGATTGGTGGGTGGTGATTGGTGGGTGGTGATTAGAGGTGGGCGGTGAGTTTGGTGATCAGGCTGTTGATTTGACGCGCCAGGCTCTCTGTTTCCTGTGTGAGTGGTGGGATTTTTTCCGTTGCTATCATTTCCAGATTTGAAGTCAGGATGAGTTGGGTTTCCAGTTCTGCCAGCGATCCCCTTGCTATCCTCAGAAAGTGGATAAACTCCTTGGTTCCCCTCGCCTGTCCCTCTGCTATATTGCTCGGGACGCTTACTGCCGCCCGTTTGATCTGATTCGTAAGGCCGAATAATTCTTCTTTCGGCATTTCGCGCATCAGCAAATAAACCAGTTTTGTTATCTCCATGGCCTGTTGCCAAATTCTCAGTTCCTTGAAATTCATTGGCGTGCTCATCTTTGTTATTATTTTGATTACACATTAAATTTTCTTTATCGTTCTCCAATCCCCAATCCCCAATCTCCAACCCCTAAAGTGTTATCCTTCTGTTTTCTTCAATATGGTGCAACAGCGCCTTTTTTAAAGCTTCTGTGTATTCTTCCACATCTTCCCTGCTGGTCAGTTCCGATTTTGGAAACTTTACTTTTACATTTGTGCTTCTGATGTATTTTATTAGGTGGTAGTCAGTTTTCCCATCTTCAATTGGCTTGACAACCAAAGCCTGAATCTTGTTGAGGAGTTCAATCTTCAGGTTGCTTGCCTGCTGCTGATATTGTTGCAGGTTGGCAATGTAGCGCTGCGAATCGGCCTTTGCTTTCAATTCATCCAGTGGCGCTGTTATCCTGTTTTGTTCTTCAGGTGTTAATTTGGCAAAATCAGCATGGGATGCCAGCGCTTCCTTTACTGCTTCAACTTTGGATATGGCTGCATATTTTTCCTGAGTTATCTTGCCACGTACTTTATTCATTAGGCCGTCCATTACTGACTTTGCTTCGCGCATCACATTGCCTTCATAAGGTTTTGGATGGTTGAAATGCCCGCTGAGCAATGCTACTTCTTCACCATCGATAAACTCGAAGTTGGATTGATCCCCATCGAGGTAAATCCTGATTTGATCATAGATTTTCTTTTGTTCGCCATTCCAGAAACGCTTGATGGGATCAAGAATGTCTTCTTTTGCGTCGAGTAATTTATCCTCCCATTCGTTTACAGTATTTATCAATACACCATACTCCATGCGCACCAGTTTATGCAGCAATTCCTTCAAGGGCTCAAGAATTTTCATAAACGCGTATTGATTTCTAGCAACAATGTACTGCAATACAAGGTCGTACTCCTCGGTGACCTTTTGCCTGAACTGCGCCACCACTTCTTTGGGTTCGTTGGCTCCACAGGATTTGTCAAAAGCATCCTGATAAACTTCTTTCAGTTTTTTAATCAGGCGCTGATCAAACTCCATTTGAGGCTCCAGCAGGGTGTTGCTGTATGTCCGGTTGTTGTTGAAGGCAGCCAGCACATCAGCATCGGTGAGCAGGTTTGAATCCTGCCTGAATTCCAGCTTCCCGCGTTTAAATACCCGGGCACATACACACCAGATCGCTGTCTGATACCAGCCATAAGGTTTTTTTGTAAAGTGATCTTTTAGGTCGGTGAGCGAGGTGCGGTCCGATTGCTTTTTGCGCCGGATCACAAAGTTTAGAATTTCGTTTTCGGCTTCACTGATGCAGGTATCATCCTGTCCAAATAAATCATCTTGTTTGCTTTGCAGAATTGTTTTGATGGTTTCCTCTCTGTATTCCACCGCACCCAACATCTTAAGACTTGGATAGGCCAGCTTAATCAAATCCTGGAATGCATTTACAACTTTGATCCGGCCATCGGTAGATTCCATTATTTCGTGCTGCTTACCGTTTAGGAAAACCATCGATTTTCCCATGGCGCGGTTCAGCATCGGGCGGAGGTAGGCGTTGTACTTCTGGGCATTCTGAAATCCCTTGTCCCGAAGTATCTTGCTAATGGTGTCTTTGGTAGATGAGTTGTGGTTTTGCTTGATGTACTTTTCAGTTTTCAAATACAAGCGGGTCTCCTCTAAAATGCGTCCTTCATCAGGAATCACAAACCGGATCAGGGTATTATCCCATACGGTTTCTCCTTTGTAAAATTCGGCATCGCCATACCTGTCGTTGTTGGGAGTAATAATCTCGATAGTCAATTCGCGTTCCTTGCTTAAGATGGCACCATCGAGCTTGCGGGTAAATTCATATTCCTGTTTGTTATCTAAAAACCTGAATCGTGTGTCCCTTATCACATCATCAAACAAAAGTTTGCTGAGCATGCTGGTGATGGCCTGACCATCAATTTCCGTGTTCTTTATTTCACGTTCCACATCCTGCTCGTCATCGGTTAGAAACTCATACGTTTCAGCATTACGCTGGATGTAGTTTTGATTTTCGAGTAAGTTCAGGGCCAGTTGCACCTCTTTTTCGTGCGCTTTCAAATCCACATGCAGGCTATCGATCATCAATACCGAAATGTTTCGTGCTGTGGTTTTGAATTGATCATAGTATTTTACCATGAATAAAACTTTGAGCACCTTTTTGGCAAAATCGGAAGTGAGCTGTCTTTCGGCGAGGATGATGGTATTTTGTATTTCACCCCTGATGGCTGAGCGCAATCCTTCAAACAGCATATCAAAACTGGTGATGGAGTTGTTGCTTTGCTCAGCGAGTTGCTTCAGCACCTCCTGGAATACGCCAAGCATCGACCGCTCACCGGTAGAAGCATGCTTACCCTGAAATGCGTTGTGTTTTGAGAGTGACTTAACACTCTGCTGGAACAAGTCGAACTGATACGGAATAAAAGGGTATTTATTGATAAAGTCAGCTTCACCTTTGAACCCTCTGAACTGAACTCCGGTTTCGGAAAAAGAAAGCAGGGTTTCGAGATTGGATTGCTCTTTATTCCAAACGATAGATAGCTCAGCTTTACCGGGATCATTTTTTGCAAGCAGGCGTTTTTCGATTACTTCATCCACGTTGGCAGAAGTTAAAGGGATTCGCACCCTGAAACGTCCCTGGATTTTAGAAAAGTCATCCGATTGCACGGTGCTGTCATCACCAATAAGGCTTTCGAGATCTTCCTGTGAAGTAACCAATAGCCACGCTTTGCCACGGCTCTTGGTTGCAAGGGTTTCTGCAATAGTTTGCAAATTAAGCATCAACTTGGTATTTTCGCTGATGTATTGCCCTACTTCATCCACAAAGAAGTTTAACCTGAATCCGGGTTCTTTGGATTGAATGTATGTATTTACCTTTTCACAATAATCCTCTATCCAGATGGCACTGTGATCATTCCTGAAATCATCGATAATGGTGGCGTAATTTTCTTCTGGCTCCCCGTATATTTTGGAAAGTGTAGTTGCAACGGCGCTCTTAATCTTAGGAACGGCAGTTTGCCGACGGCCCTGGAACCAGTGCTTCTCTGCAATAGCTTCAAATTCATGGATAAATTCGTCATACTTTCCTTCCTGTGTGAGCCAGAGTTCAAATTCAGCCACATGCTTTAATCCTCCGTAAAAGCCCATGTGATCGTAGAAAACTTTGTAGAAAACTTTTAAGATGGCATCTTCATCATTTTTTGATGTGATCTGTGCCTGTTGGTCGATATTAAAAAGTATGGACTCCGACGGTATCTTAGCTGCTTTCAGCACATCTGCCTTCAATATGGCATCCTCTTCAATCTTTGAAGCAAAGAGTTCTCCCAAAAGCCAGCCATTGTATTCTTTGTTTTCGAGAATGTATGAAAGGATTTTCAACAGATGGGACTTACCCGAACCAAAGAAGCCTGAAATCCAAACCCCGTTAATGCCTGCGTAATTAATGTAGTTGCTGAAAAAGTCTTTGATCTTTCGGGCAATTTCATTGGTTATTACATACTCATCCACCTCCTGGAAAATATTTTCCTGGTCGTCAGCCTTAATCACTGTTTCGATGTTCCGGCTTACATCTAATTTAAAAAGTTCTTTAAGTTTCATTTTTTAGATTTTGTATTTATCGATATTGAAAGCCCTGTAATAATTATCGTCTTTTAGCAGCCCGAATAATTCCAAAGACTGACCATTGTATTTTCCCGGAAAAAACATCAGGGTAGGTGCGTCTTTTGCAATATTCTGCAGGTTATTTAAAATGTTGTGCGAACGAAGAAAAGGAAACACCTGTCCAACTCCCGTGATGAAATACACCTTTGCTGCACTTGCGTCAATCATTGCCTTTAAGCGAGGCATAAAAACTTCGTTGATATCTATTATGGCCTGAAGGGTGGTTTTAAATTCGTCTTTGTTCAGCTCTTTCTCCAAATCAAACACTTCCCCCTCCCCCAATTCCTCTTCAAGCACCTGCAAGCTGATATCGTACAGGTTTAATTCGAGCACCTTGATACCAATATTCTCAAGGCGGTTGACAAGCCCTTTCATTGCTTTTGTTACTTCCAGTTCCTGCTCGGGATTGTAAGCGGAAATAAAAAAGGGTATCTCCCCACCCAGTGCTTTCATGCTCAGAAAATTTCCTTCCTGTATCACCTTTAGCAGGTGTTCAAATTTTTGTCCAATATTCTCTTTTACCATTTCTGTAATTCTTTTTCTATGTCATGATCACTAAGTAAGAACAAGCGTAACCAATTGGGATTGTCAGATAAGATGACATGCTTTAACTCTTCTGAAGGAAACTGTGGCTGGATCATCCTTGTATGAATTGAGTCGATCAGGCCTCCTTCTTCAACGATTTTGAATACATGCTGCTTTCCCTTTTTAAGCGTGGCTTCAGCAAATTGAGCAATCTCCGGATGAAGATCCGTTTTGCTGTTGAAGAAAGAGCGGTAGTCCGCATCAGTCAGCTCCAGATCAAACACTAAATATTTCTCGCGGACAACTTCAATTACAAAGTCAGCAATGTATGGATAGACCTTGCAACATGAAAGGAGTGCAATCTGCGCTTGTTGGTGAGATCCTGTTCTGGTAAATAAATCGATTTGCGCCGGGGTTAAGGCTTCATAGCGTTTGATGTATTCCTGTAAAATGCGCTTGTTCGTCCGCGATTTCCGGCTGCTAAAATCTTCTATGAGATCATCAATGTCAATGGGTTTAGTGCTTTGCTGGAACATTTCGACCGCCTGCCTGAAGTCATCCAACCTCAAGGTAGTTGCGGTAAATGAAAAGCCATATTCTTGTAATTCGTTCATCTTAATCGCTCAATGGGTGTGTCAAAAATATCACTCAGCCTCTTTAGGTTTTCTTCATTGGGCTTTACCTTGTTGTTTGCCCAGTTGCTCAGCGTTACCTCAGAAACACCCAGCTTTTCAGCAAGCCATTTTTGCCTGTAGCCTTTTACTTTAATTAAGTCTTTCAGAATGCTCACTTTAAGATTTATTAAATTTAAGCTTCCAAAGATAGATAAAAAAGAATGCATGCTGAAACGCTTAGCAATAGATCGGAAAGTGTCGAATCACCCAAAACCGGACGAAAGGTCGAATTTTGTAGAGGTCGGGTTTTCTGCAGAGCAGAATTACTTGAATCTTGGTCGCATGAACTGGAGGTAAAATGCACCCATGCGAGGGCATTATTTTTCACAATTGCAACATTCTTATTTAAAATGAAAATAAATTACTGATTTTTGAAAATACGTTAGTCCTGAAAATCCCTACGTACTTTCGATGGGAAGCATCATTCGTCCTGAAATTCCAGCTTTAATGTCTTAACGCTTTTTTCCGCTGTATTTGCTGATGTTATTTTTCTGTACTTTTGATGTGATTTTAAAACGATTTAATTGAATTTGAAACAATGCTATTAAATTTGAAACAGAATTGTTGAGGAAACATCAAAGTTGCAGCACAAGATCATTAACCTAAAAACAAAAAAAATGAAACGTGTTTATCTATTTGGAGTATTGTCGTTTTTCTTTTCTTTTTCAACAGCCTTTGCGCAGATTGTTTACGTAACACCAGAGGGATCCGGAGCAATGGATGGGAGCTCATGGAGCAATGCACTGGATGGGAATGGTGCGGCGGGGGATGGTTACACCAGGCTGGCAGATACAATGCGGCTGGCAACTTCCGGAACACATTTCTGGATAGCAGAAGGAACTTACAAACCCTGCGCAGATGATGACCGGGAAAAATCATTTGAACTGTCTCAAAACGTCAAGATTTATGGTGGTTTTTTGGGAAATGAAACCTCTATGGCTGACAGAAACTGGAACCTCCATTTGTCTATACTTAGCGGAGACATTGGCGTTACGGGAGTAGCAACTGATAATACAATTCATGTGGTCACCACACTGGGTTCAGGCTGGAGTCAGTTTTCTACCTTAGATGGATTGGTGATCAGGGATGGGTATGCTTTCGATCCATTAACACCGTTTACCAGCCCTGTCCGAACAGGTGCAGGCATTTATGCCAGCAATAAACTACAATTACAAAACTGTACAATAACGGGCAATTCGTGCCAGCAAAGCGGAGGAGGGATATTATCATCCGGAATACTGAATATAAACAACTGCATTTTTACATTTAACACAGCATCTTCTGGTGCTGCGATCGCTGTCAGATCTTCATCCACTTTTAATATCTCTTGTTCAAAAATTGTTCAGAATACCTCATCGTATAGTGGGGGCGGAATAACAACAGATGGTATTTCGAAAATAACAAATTGTCTGATTACAAATAATTCTGCTTCAAATGGTGGTGGAATTCTGATAATGGGAAGCAATACAACTATTTCGTCCTCTACAATAGCTAATAATGGGCTTGGCGTCTTTGTTTGGGCTAGCAGCTCGGGTATAATCCGTAATTCAATTATTTCAGGAGGATCAATCGGTTTAATGTCAGTTAGCTCATCGGTTGATTGTAAATATACCTGTGTTGAAGGTAATATAGTAGGTGAAGGTAATATTAATCAGAATCCATTGTTTGTTAGTCCTACCCTTGTGAATGGGCCCAGCGGCAATGGCTTGGCAGCCAATTGGCGTTTACGCTGGTGTTCGCCCTGTTTTGAAGCCGGGAACAACACGATGATACCGCCAGACGTTGCAACAGATATAGAAGGTAACACCCGGATTCGTTATTCGGCAGTTGACATGGGAGCATATGAACTGGATACAACCGGGCTGATCCAAATTAGTGTGGACTTTACTAACAACACGATTTATGTTTCCGATAGTTCGAACTATTCAGGAGATGGATCAACCTGGCAAAATGCCCTTGCAGGAAATATGGAAAGCTGCAAATATCCGGGGCAGTCGGTACTATATGAAACTATGAAAGATGCAATCAATGGTACTGAGATATGGATTAAAAAAGGAATATATAAAAATAGCCTACTTGGGAATCGAAACCATTCATTTACTGTTGGCAACGGTGTAATAGTTTACGGCGGCTTTCTCGGAAATGAATCTTCTCCAAGCCAACGAAATTTACAAATCAATAAAACCATTTTTAGTGGGAATATTGGGGATACATTATTAAGTACCGATAATAGCATCCATGTGCTGAATATCAATCCTACAGGAGAGGCTTATACAGATTCTGCCAGAATTGATGGAGTTACTGTTGCGGATGGATATGCAAACGGTGCTGATGGTGCCGGAATTCTTATAAATCCCAACACAAAAATAAGGTGTAATAATCTTGAAATAAAAAACAATACATCTTCTGGAAATGGGGCTGGAATGAAAATCAATGCACTGGCAGGGGTGCGCATAACCAACAGTCTTGTTGCAAATAATACCGGAGTTGGAATTTACAATCTGGGCAAAATCCTCCTTGATTCGTGTTCTTTAAAACTCAACAGCACTACCGGTGTTTATAGCGCAGACAGCCTATTTATAAACTATTGCAGCATCGACAGCAATTTAACCAGTGGCATCATCAATGCCGCCTATTGTAAAATTACCGATGGATCGTTGAAAGGGAATAAAAGTGGTATATGGAATAAACCGGGGGCGACGTTTTATCTGAACAATTGCAACGTGTCGGGCAATGCAACCGGGGGAGGGATCCTCAACAATGGATCGTTGGTAATCACAGGCAGTACCATCAATTACAATTCAGTAAACAGCTCGGGATCTGGTATAAATAACTCAGCCACTGCAACGTGTTCCGTTTCTCATTCAACCCTTGCCTACAATGGCGGTGGGGGTGCAGTTAACTATGGTGTATTCAATATAGAGTGCAGTTCAATTTGCAACAATACGGGTGGATACGGTGGAGGCCTCTATAATCCGACCATTGTTAAAAACTGTATTGTTGCCAATAATACAAAATCAAGTGTTTATACGTCTGGTGGGGGTATCTGGGTCGGCTCAGGCTGCCAGGGAGTTTTTAATACAACAGTGGCAAATAATACGGGCGAGGGGATATCCTCTTCAACCATGAATGGATGGGGAGGGTTGATAATTAATCCAGAGATATTTTTAATCAAAAATTCCATTATTTATGGCAATGAAACTCAGCTTTCAGGTAATTTTAATATTTCTAATTCATGTTCTGCTGGTATCGAACAAAGTAACAGTAATATTTTTGATGATCCACAATGGATAAATCCTTCAATAGGAATAGGCACTGCATTTAGTGGAGTTCTTGCAGACTGGAGTCTGCAGAATTGTTCTCCTTGTGTAAATAATGGGAATAATACCTTTTTATCACCTTCAGATACCACTGATGCTTTAGGAAATACGCGTTTGATGTATGGAGTAGTTGATATGGGTGGTGTCGAGTCGCAAGTACCCCCTGTGAACGATATTTTGTATGAAGGAGGAATTGTCTACATAAATGATTCAGCTAATGAAGAAGGGAATGGAACATCCTGGAGTAATTCGGCCCCTGGTAATGCACCAAGTTGCAAGTACATGGGATATAACATGCTTTACCAGGCGATGCGAGATGCACCGGCCGGTTACCAGGTATGGATAAAAGGAGGATTTTTTAAGGTTTCGAATGATGATGACCGTAACAAGTCTTTTCTGATAGAACCGAAGCTTCAGGTGTATGGAGGATTTGCCGGAAATGAAAATACACTTTCCCAACGCAACCCATCTTCAAATCAAACAATTCTTTCAGGAAATATAGGCATTATAACTGACAGCCTGGATAATTCCTACCATGTTATGATTTCTCTAGCCTCGCCAACTATATGGAATGATACCGCACTACTTGACAACATAACCATTCAAGACGGAATGGCTGATGGCGCTGCTGATAAGATTTGTGGAGGAGGTATATTACTAAACACAAACTGTAGGTTAAAGATGACTTATTGCAAGATAATTTCAAATTCGTGTTTAGGAAGAGGAAACCCAAATATTCCTACATATACCGGTGGTGGTGGGATAATGAATAAGGGAATATTGATGATGGAGAATTGCGAAGTTTCCAAAAATAAAGCAGTTTATCTTGGTGGTGGCATTTTCAGTAACTGCGACTTATCATTGAAAAATTGTTTAATCGATGGTAATAAAATCACCTTCCCCGGTGGAGGATGGTTTCCGCAATGGGGAGGTGGTGGGATATATAATTATATTACCGGTAATCTGACTGTAGATTCCTGCACAATAAAAAATAATACGACCCAAAACAACCTGCATGCCGGAGGAATCTACAACAAAGGCAGGCTTGAGCTTGAGCGTTCAACCATTGAAGGAAATTTTTCGGGAAGAGATGGAGGGGGAATGTATTCAATGGGACCGACAAGTATTAATCACTGCCATTTTACAAACAATCAATCAGCTTTTTATGGTGGAGCAATTGTCGCCACAGACACACTTAAAATTGATAGTTGTCTTTTTGATTATAATATAGGCTGCAGCCAACCAACTATTGTCACCTCGGGTGTGAGCATTATTTCCAATTCTGAACTCAGTCACAGCATTATGACATGCCAGGCCGGTAGGGCAGGAGGCATATTCAGTAATGGCAAAACAAGAGTTATTAATTGTAATATTCATTCCCACGACACCCACGGCATACAACTAGAAGGTTCAGGCGGCATGTTCAATATCGTAATAATATTCACAGACTCTGATGGAGGTGGAATCCAGCACCAAGGCGACACTCTGTGGGTTGAGAATTGCAATATTCATCACAACATTGCAGGTGGTGGTGGTGGAATTGCCGTTTATTCTGGTGTGGCCTATGTTCTTGATACTAAAATAGTAAACAATTTTACTGCCGTTGGTGCGGCTATAAGAAACAAAGCAAAAGTATATGTTTCCAATTGCCTAATTGCAAATAACTCCTATTATAATGGTGGCCTTTTCCAGAATGTGAGCAATAGTAATATGGAAATAATAAATTCTACTATTTCAAACAACATGAGTCTATCGACTGCGAATGATAATGCATTACTATATCATGGCGAATATCAAAATTATACCGAGAACCAATTTCAATTCACTAATTGCATTATTCAATCGCAATCTTCGCTAACAGGTTTTTACCCTGGCTCTGCCGGCAGTGAACTTATTAACTATTCCAACGTAACAGGAGGTTTTCCCGGCATTGGTAATATCAATTCAGATCCATTATTTGTAAACCCGACAGCAGGAATCGATACTACGACGAACGCACTACTTGCTGACTGGTCACTCTCTGCTTGTTCTCCTTGCATAAATATAGGAAATGATACTGTAGTTTCTGATACCCTTGATCTTGGCGGGAATGTCCGAAAATTCAACCGGGTGGATATGGGTGCTTACGAACTTCAGTACCTGAATACAATTGCTAATGTAAATGCATCTCAGATAGGCCGGACAAACGCATTGGTCGTCTGGGAAACTAGCATTTTACCTTGCCGTACCGCTGTATTTGTAAAAGATACCATTGCTGGGCAGCCTGCTATCGACAATGTCGGTTTATACTCGCCAAATATTCAATTCGGGTCAGGCTCACAAATTGATGGCTGGTTTTGCGTGTATAATGACATAAACGATTCGGTTGCAATTACTGGACTTGTTGAAGGAACAAAATACAGGGTTGCTGTTTTCAACTATGTCCTAAACCAATTTTATGATGCTCCCGTCTTTCTCAATTTTATTACTGAAAAAACTGAGTTGCCGGATATCACAAAAATATTCGGCGAAGCTTCGTTCTTACTTTCTGCTTCTGCAGTTTCTGGTATCAACAGTTTTGAATATACCATTGACAATCCTTCTGTAGCATCAGTCGCAGGAAATCTGGTAACAATTAATGGTTGTGGCTTAGCGCAGATTAAAGCCAGGCACAACGGAAATAATATTTATTTGTCTGATAGTACAACTGCAGTCCTCACAATTAACTTCTATTTGCCAGATCCTGAATCAATTTCGGGTCCTTCAGTAGTTTATCAGGGACAAAATCAAATAACTTACAGTATTCCGGAAATCACTTATGCCACCTCCTACATCTGGACTTTACCAACCGGGGCAACCGGAACAAGTTCTACAAATAGTATTGATGTTGACTTTGGCCTGTCTGCCATTTCTGGCAATATTACCGTTATGGGAACGAATGACTGCGGTGATGGTGCAGTCTCGACATTAGCAATTACTGTTAATGCAATGCCATTTACTCAAATTGTGCATATTCCCAAAGGTTGGTCAGGATTATCATCTTATGTCGATCCGGAAAACCCCGATATCATAGCACTTCTTGAAAGTATTGAGGATGCGATCGTTATTTTGTACAATTATGAAGGAATGTACTTTCCGGCACAAAACATCAATACGGTTCAGGAATGGAATGCCCAAAGTGGATATTTTATTAAAACCCAAAATGAAATCGACTTAACTTTTATGGGGTCAATGGTCGCAAACAAAACAGTGGCATTGGAAACCGGATGGAATCTTATCCCGGTTTTAAATTCCTGTGAAGAAGAGGTGACCACATTGTTTGATGGTTTAGAAGTAATAATGATCAAAGAAGTTGCAGGCTTGAATCTTTATTGGCCTCAATACAACATCAATACCCTGCCGCAGCTCCAAAGCGGCAAAGCATACCTGGTTTTGATGCAAAGCCCCGGAACAATCACTTTTACTGACTGCGAATAATCATTGTATGCTTTGATGATCATCCAAACAAAAAAGGCAACCTCTCAGGCTACCTTTTTTGATAATGAAATTATGGAGTAATGTTGCCACCCCCTCATCTTCCTCCTTAATCCTATTTTTGTGGTTAATAACAGACTGATGAAATTGAAGAACCAAATCTATGAGTTCAATGAAAGCGCCAGTCACCCAGTGAATGCTGCATGATCCTGAAACATTAACCCGAACATTTGTTTTTTGGCCTGGCGTTACCCACGGGGTGACTTACAAAATCAGGTTAAAGGTTTTTTATGTTTTCTCTCATCAAATGTCTGATGTTTTCATGGATAACCAACCAAGTTCGCACAAATTTCTTTATTCATCATGATTCTAAATAGCACCGAGATGTTATTCACATTGGAATAGTATATAATTTTGTTTCCTAAAAAATACTCTTCTGGCAAATGAGGAAAGTTGCAATCACTCAGGCTAATGACATACACCACGGAAAGACGATGGTAAGCTTGCAATGTGAGAAGGATTACAAGCTCATTGGTAAAATGGAAAGCCTGCGAAGCCTTAACCGCAGCCAAAGCCAGGGGTTTTGGTACATCACCGAAAGTGGTTTAAAACAGCAGGGAGCCTTTACATTAGTCTGGGGAATGGTGAGTAGTACAACCACCAAAATTTACAAACTCTCTTCAAAAAAAGATTTAGGTAAAAAAGTAAACCCTCCAGATGATTCCGGCTAAGCTTGCAAAGTTATTTAGAGATAAACGTAATAAAATGATTAAAATAAAAAATGAGGGTTTTTGAAAAAAGCAATCACACTTGCCGACACACTCAAGATTTGTGTGTTCACTATGGCAAAGAGTCAAAATGTATTTCCTCTAACGGCAAACCCTGAGGTTGTTTGCTGCGGTTCGGTTTGTAAACAATTGGTTGATGGTGTTCATGGTATTGTAGGCCGCGATATTGATGCCGATGGGGCAGTGAGTGCAATCGATTTCAACCTCTGGGCGCAGCGATTTGGGCTATCAGGAATTTATAATACTACCGATGCAGATATGGATGGGAATGTGAGCACTTCGGACGTTAATAAGTGGGTAGATAATTTTTGGAACTGATAACAATACCAACAAAACAATAATTTTAAATCTTTGGTGCCAACTAAATAATTAATAATATCATTATGAAAAAGTATTTTCTTTTAATCGCAGTATTTTTTTGCATTGAAATTAATGCAATCGGTCAGCATGCTACAATTGAATACCCATGGGCGCCTTTCAATATGGAGGAATTCCCTACAGCAAGTTATGATTTACTGGACTCCCTCGAGGTGTCAGCGCGGGTGTATTACCTGCGGACAAGGGGATACCTTATTCCCCCACAGACAGGTTACTACAAGTTTTATATGCTTGGCAGTAGTCGCGATTGGTTTAACCTGAGTATTGATTCAATGGAATATCATAAGAGAAAAATTCTTTTTACAAATTATTTTTTCCAATGCAATTCTAATGGGGATGAACCATGGCCCGATACGCTGCCAACAACCAACCATCCCTGTGTAAATTATATCATAGACAGCGTTTTCCTCAATCAAGGGCTACCCTATTATTTTGAGACTTTGCACAAGACTCTAGATAACCTTGGGATTCATGGAGTCCGGTGGACATTGCCGGGTACCAATCTTCTTACCGCCATCAAACACAATCATTTGCGGCCACCCATCCCCAAGCACCTTGGTGCAGAACCTGTACAGGAGATTTTTGAACATGAGTTTACCTGTGATTTTACTGAATTAAAGAGCCGTTCAAGGCCGCCTGACCAAAAGACTACTTTGCATACTTTATCCACACAGAGTCAGGAGAATTTGATGGACAACTATACTACTAGAACCCGTGGATACATCTATCCGGAAGTTAACGGGAACTACTCTTTTTATTTTGCCTGCGATGATGCAGGCCAGTTTTGGCTTAGCCCTGACTCAACAGCAGCGGGAGCACAGTTGAAAAGCTATATCACCGCACCGGATACAAACTGGAACCATAACGTCTCTTCTCAATATCTTGTCGCTCAACAGAAGTACTTTTTCGAGATTCTTCAATATGATAGCACTGGCCCTGGTTATTTCAACCTTGGATGGGGATTACAAGGAGATACCCTGCCCGTCACGGTCAGCTTCACTTACCTTTCAAACTCTTTGGTCAGTGTACTGGCAGATTCCGTCACACTGGCCGGGGAACGAATGTTCCTGATGCCGGACCAGACATGCAACGCTGTCGCGCTTGTCCACCCATGGAACGCGGCAAACGGGGCTCTACAGTTTTCCAGCACGAACCCGATTGTGGCTTCAGTGGATGGAAATGGTTTAGTTTCCGGTAATTCTCCTGGTGAATGCATGATCACTGTCCGGCTGGTTTCCAATCCAAATCTGGCCGATACGATGTACGTCAATGTTAACCGATTATATCTGGAATTATTCAAAGACAGGATGGCTGTGGGATTTGATACGCTGCGAAACACTACGGCGTTTCCCGATGAGCGAATTGCCATTTCTGAACTCAGTACAACCGAGCATCTTTCGACACTGGATTACTTTGCCTCCAGGATCAGGGGATATATACTGACTCCCATAAGCGGGAATTATTCCTTTTTCATGGGTTGCGACGATAAGGGGCAGTTTTGGTTAAGTTCCGATTCGACAGAGGCCAATGCGCAAATGAAAATGGCAACCGATACAGCCTTGTCGGACTGGAACCTGAATACTTCGACCCAATATCTGGCTGCCGGACATAAATATTTTTTCGAACTGCTGCATTACGATTCGGTTTACACGGATAACGCCAGGATTGGATGGATTTTCCCGGGTGATAGTGTAATCATGGTGATTGGATACCCTTACTTACGAAGTATTGAAGACAATGTATCGGTAACAGGCATTTACCTGAAAGAGGAGGCTATACTTGCCTATCCAAATTGGGCTATTACCCCTAATTATTACATAACATCCTGGAATTCAACCAATCAGGAAGTGATTTGGCAAAGCAGTAACAACGCCATTGCCACAGTAAATACAAATGGGACGATAACAACACTCAGTCCCGGAAGTTGCCTAATCATTGCACAGTTGGCACAAGATACGACCTTATCTGATACCTTAACTCTGACAGTTACGGATTACTACGGGCCTTATTTTGTAAAACAGAATGCGGATTTATCTGGTGATGGCCAATCATGGGACAATGCCATCAGCCTGACAAAATTGCTCGAGAAATTGAATCAGGGTACATTATCGCAACAAATCAATGTCTATGTTGCCGAAGGTACCTATAAGCCAACAACCAATTTTGACAGGAATAAATCTTTCATTTTAAATAATGTTAGATTCGCTGGTGGATTTGCCTCATCAAGTATAGGGACAGATACAACAAACCGTGATTATATAAATAGTGAAACTATATTAAGTGGTGAAATAGGTATACCGGACAATACTTATGATAATACCTTTAATGTTGTTGTAACAAGAGGAGCATCAACAATAATTGATGGGGTTACCATAAGAGATGGTCGAGCAAATAGTCTAATCTACGGGGATGGAAATTGGTACGGTTCAAATGAGAATAATGGCGGTGGTATCTATGTTCAATCGGAGAATGCTTTTCTTGTTAATTGCAAAATAATCAACAACTCAGCTATTAATTCAGGAGCTGGCATTTTTTGTGGATATGATTATACTTTATTTAAAGGTAGAAATCTGACTGTACAAAATTGTAAGATTACAGGCAATCTCATACAGCAAGAAGTACAAAATAATGGGGGTACGTTCACGATTGTAGTAAATGGTTATGGTGCAGGTTTATGTGTTGTTCAAGAAGGAAACTGCAATCTGGAAAATTGCATATTTAGCGATAATTCTACGCCATTTGCTAATGGAAAAGCATTGGCAGTTCGCAACAGCCTTGTAAATATTCATAATTGCAGTTTCTTCAATAATTTGGGCAGTAGACAAGATTTATGGACTGAACAGTCTACCTTATACATGAATAATTCTACTATTGTTGGTTCATTTATCTTAGAATTAAACTCAACTTCCATAATTAGAAACTCAACGATTATCGGAGGTGGGTATATTACTTTTGATGGGAATACATTAGTATTTGACAATTCTCTTTGGACTGAACCAAATTTAAGTTTTTATGAAGGAACAACAAATAATAGCTGGCAAGCAAAGTTTAGCATACTCGGCGATTCTTTATTTGGAGCCAATAAAGACAGCATCATTTCAGTCAGCATCCCTGATTATACTACCTGGCTTGATTCGCTTGCATACAATGGTGGCTCCACCCCAACAATGAAATTAAAAAATATACCTAACAACCCGGCTAAAAGCAATGGTAATCCTCTGTACCTGGATTCATTGGATCAACGGGGGTATGTTCGTCACGACAGCGTGAGTATTGGGGCTTATCAATGGATACATCCTACTGATGTCCTGATTACACCTAAGCAGGTGGTGCTCTGTCCTGGCGATTCAATCGGGATTACTTTGGCAATACTACCTTCGCACGCTGACGATACTTCTTGCTTTGTCACCAGTTTAGATGAAAGCATTGCACTTGTCAGCAATTCAAAAATTTATGCTATCAGTCCTGGCTTGGTTGATATTGTTGTGCATACAATGAATGGTAACCAAATGGATACCTGTCATGTAATTGTATTAGGGCTTATTGGAACAGGAACTATCACCGGAGAAACAACCGTTTATCAGGGGCAGGAGTCCGTTACTTATACTGTTGCTGAAATTGAAAATGCGACTTCATACATTTGGACTTTACCAAGCGGAGCGACGGGAACAAGTTCGACAAATAGTATTGATGTTGACTTTGGCCTGTCTGCCATTTCTGGCGATATTACCGTTAAGGGAACGAATGACTGCGGTGATGGTGCAGTTTCGACATTAGCAATTACTGTTAATGCAATGCCTGCTACTCAAATTGTGCATATTCCCAAAGGTTGGTCAGGGTTATCTTCTTATGTCGATCCGGAAAACCCCGATATCATAGCACTTCTCGAAAGTATTGAGGATGCGATCATTATTTTGTACAATTATGAAGGAATGTACTTTCCGGCACAAAACATCAATACGCTTCAGCAATGGAATGCCCCAAGTGGATATTTTATTAAAACCCAAAATGAAATCGACTTAACTTTTCTGGGGTCAGTGGTTGTAAACAAAACAGTGGCATTGGAAGCTGGATGGAATCTTATCCCGGTTTTCAATCCCTGCGGAGAAGAAGTGACCACTTTGTTTGATGGTTTGGATGTTTTAATCATCAAAGAAATTGCAGGCTCGAATCTTTACTGGCCTCAATACAACATCAATACCCTTCAGCAGCTCCAAAGCGGCAAAGCATACCTGGTGTTGATGCAAAGCCCCGGAACAATCACTTTTACTGACTGCGAATAACCATTGTATGCTTTGATGATCATCCAAACAAAAAAAGGCAGCCTCTCAGGCTGCCTTTTTTGATAATGAAATTATGGAGTAGTGTTGTCACACATCTTCCCCCATAATAATATTTTTGCCTCTCAACGCAAGCTGATGAAATCTAAGAACCAAATCCAAACTCTTTTTGTAAAAATTCCTCTGCTCTTGTGCTTGCTGGCGGCAGGGTTTGTACTGCTGGTGCTGATTTTTTATTTTTCTCTGCCCCGCTAACACTTCCGCGATCCCACGGGCACAGTAGTACGTACTTTTGATGGATAGATGATGGGCGCACGCATCGCCGATGAGGGACAATGGCGCTTCCTGTCCACAGCGCAGGTTCCAGGAAAATTCGTCGCAAGCATATGTTTAGGACCAGTAGTAAATATGGCAATATTGAAGGAGGCTATATGTCTGTCTAGCGGTTTATTATGATTTTCGTTTTTGCGACTGCATTAAAAATTCATTAAAATCATTGTGCTCTGGGTAAACTTTGCCAGCGTAGTTCACTACATAAGAATGATTCTGCTTAACAGTTTTGGCAGTTCTACTTCCGGTATCGTCGTTGTCAAAAAAGAGGTTAATCCTTTTGTAATTTTTCAGAAGTGGCAGCACTTCACCTGCATGTACCGTCGAGTTTAAGATGATAGAATCGAGTTTTGGAACATCCGTTTTAAAATATGTGAGTGCTGATAGAAAATCAAAAAACCCCTCGAACAAGTTTAGCTGATCATGCCACCGGCCCGGGATAGTTGTATAGTATGCCGGCGAAACTGCTATCTTGTTGTAAAGGTTCCTTAAGGCATACCCGCCCCGATCGTTTTTAAAGGCCAGGCTGAAATATTTTGCATCTCTCACTCTGTAATACATTTCTACAAGGTAAAGCCGGGCTATGCTAACAGGGATACAACGATGGTCGAGATATTGTATTAACGCCCGGTTTTGAACGGGTTGCACGTGCAAAACATCTACACCGTCGGAAAAGTCTTTTTGCTGGTCGAAAGAAAAAAACTTAAGGTTGTTCCCGCCAATTATCTGTAAAGCTCCAGCGGTATTGGTGTTGTGCATGAGTTGCACCAGCTTCACCAGGTCGCCGCCAGTGTCGAGTGCTTTATCATACCACAAGTTGTTGAGTATGTCCACCACGAAAGATGGGTTTTGTTCCTGCTTACCGTTCCGGGGCAATGGTGAAAGATACCACCAATGGCCGGGGAATTTGCGTTTCGGCTGTTGCCCTATGGCATTCAAAAATACCGTTATTTCTATTTTTTTCGCTTCCTGACAATTCATTTTCTTTCTTTTTTTCGATTGCAATTATTATTCTACTAAAGGGTATTATCCTCAAAACCTGTAAATACTGTAAATACTGTAAATTCCAACCTTTAATTATATGATAATGATACTGTTGCATATTTACATGCTTCGGCTTTGATGTAAATTGTATTTACACAGCCAAGTTTTGATGTAATAACAGTGTAAATATGTAAATTCAATGTAAATTCATAACTAATTCATTTTAGGTTTTTTATAAGAGGTATTTACAACATTTACATCATTTACATCTTTTAGTGTTGGAATTCCACACCATTTAAAAATAAGGATGTATCATTTTCTGTATCTGATTTTTGCATAGTGAATTCATAGCAACTCCCGAAATGAAAAACCGTTTGCGCTTTTCCGCGGCCTTTCTGTCTGCCAGGAACAAAACTCTGATTGTTGCCTGAAGTAAGAATAGATAGCATGCTATTGTAGTCAAGGTATCTGATGCCATTATCTTTGCAGTACTTCACATAGTGTGGGTAAATCTGCGGGAATTTTATTAGCATAGATGGTACCTCTGTTTCTTTATCTTTAATCCAGAATGATGCTGTTTTTTTATTTGACGGGCTATATCCATCTACCGTTAATTCCTGAACCTGGGCTTTGATAATACTGTAGGCCAACGCCTCCCAAAACACTGTCACTGAATCGGTTCTTTGTAGCATTTGCATTGTACTTTCTCCAATTTGCAACACGGCATCCAGTACTTCGCCATCTTTGAACGGGAAAGCTAGGTGCTCTTTGCTAATGAGAAATATGCTGTATAGTAAATAGGTATGCTGCAGAATCCTTTCATCGGCATTTCGCATAGCAGGGTATCTGTCAGAGTTTTGGATAACTTGAGTAATTGATTTTTTCGCCAGCGTGAAATTGTCTTTCAGTTCATTTTCGACGTGGAGGCGCAAGTGCAATATTTCAAGAAAAACACTACCAAAACCGTTTTGCGATTTTTCGCGCAACTCATTAAATGCCTCCTTTTGGTGTTCGGTAAAGGTGGTGCTTTCGAAAGTAAGCAGAATCATCCTGCTTAATATGTTTGATTTACGTGGTAATGAGTTTCCATCAAATATTATTCCTGATCGGATAGGAAATTTCTTTGTTTTTGTGTCGTTGGATTTTACCCCTGTTTCGCGTCCGGCACCATCATATCCTGAGAGGATAAAATCCTCTGCCATGTGATCTGTTTCTGTGGTGTATTCTTTAAAGTAAAACAAACTATTGCAACGTGATGAAACTATCCGGCTAAGCGCTACGATGGTGGCATTATTTAATGGTGTCCCTTTGCTGTCGCTTCCGAATAGCTGCAAAAGCGGATGGATAAAAGAAGTTTTACCGGTACCCTTTTCGCCAAATAAATAGAGAAAAGGAAAAAAGTTTAGCTGTGTAAATATCAAATCCCGAAAGATTGCCAAGACGGTATATAAAATGCCAACTATTGCCTTGTTACCACTGGCCTGGTAAAACAGCTTTGACCAAGTTTTAAAATCAATAGTACCCGGTCTAAAATTGTATGCCTTATCATTGGCATAATCCTCGTTGGTTTGGTTGGCCAAGCCAGTGGCTGGCAAATAGAATGTCTTGCCCTCATCCTGTACAATACCCATGTGATCGGATTTTAAGAATTTGCATTTGAAGGTAAAAACAGAATCAGCAAAAGCATAGAAATTATAATCCTCATTCCAACCAAGCATGGTGATGATGGTAGCTGTTTCTTCTTCGTCCATTAAATTGGCGAATATCTTTTTAAGTAAATAAGCAGTGCCCAAAAAGGTGCATCCATGAGATTTTAGAATAACTTCAAAAGCTTCCGGTTTGAGTTCACTACTTTTAACTTCGAGCAATTTTTTCTCTGGTTTGTCTCCTTTTTGACGAGGCTTTCGCTGTACGAAAATTAGGCGACGCGAATTGTTGCTACCGTTCGTAATATTGTAAAGGCAACGCATAACAAAATTTGATTGTTCAGTTTCGGTAACGTTGTTCTTTCGGTCAATCTGCCTGGTAACATAGATACTATCTTTGATGCAATAACCTAATTCGCTAAAGTCTGTATCGGGATTCTCACTGTCTGAAATTTCCAGCCCGTCAAGTATTTCCGCTTCGGATGCAGGTGGATGTTCAATTTCTTTTTTTATTTTTGCTGGCATAATATTATGAGCATTGCCGAAAGTATCGGTTTGCTTTTCTTCTTTGTACATAGTTCTGATTTTTCAATTTTTGATACTGACTTAAATTGGAAACTCTCGAAGACACAATTTCGGAGTCTGTTTTTAATCCCAATGGTCAAACTTAGTGGCGCGTCTGCCAGTTGGTTTTGAAGTCCTACCAAGCGATTTACTGTCATAGGTACTCTAAATCGTGTTGATAAATATCCATCGTCTTAGCTATGTAGGTAAGGCCATGCACTAGATTCCGCTTGTCGAAATTGATGGATACTGTTTCTTTTTTCATCCTTCCGATTTGTTTGATAAAAGCCATTGATCAATCTCTTTTCGATCGAAAAACCAGGATTTACCAGTGGGCTTGTAAGCTCCTGGAACTTTGTTGTGCATTAATTGCTTGTAAAGAAACGACTTGCTAAAGCCGGTGTAGTCACTTAGCTCATTCAGGTTAAGAGCGGGCTTTTGAGACAACAACAAAGTTTCGATTTTTTGCTGGCTTTCCTTTACTTCTTTTAATCCGTTTAAAATTTCAGTATTTTCCATGGTAGCGTTGTTATTGATACGCTGCAAAGAAAATACAGGTAAGGCGGGAGAAGAGGTATAATATGGTTAGTTTGTTTATACCACTTTGTTTTGGAGGGATTGGAGATTTTGGATAATAGGCAGTAAAGCAGTCATTTCCCGGGGTGGGCTATTCTTTAATTCTCCACTGCTTGCTTTGCTTGAAATATATTCGTGCATCGGTTTGTTTGTGGGCTTATCCTTAAAGGTAAAACAGTTTGCAATAGCATAAAAAACATCTTTTCGCTTTTCAATTAGTCCATCAAAATTTTTCGCAATCCCATGCAACTTAAGATTCTCAAAACCGAAAAACAATTTAAGAAACGCGTTTAATCCTTTTTCCCATTTTATCGGTATGGTTTTTTCAGGTGTAAAGACTGATGAAAAATTGCTTTGAGTTGTATGGATAAAGTTATTGTTTTTCAATTCCTCAAAAAGAAAATTAATAGTTTGTTGATTTTTCCTGAAATCAAATTTCAAATGCAAATAATAGCTTTCTTGCTTTATTTTCCTCAACTCAATTTCACCGGTTAAAACCGAAACAAGAGCATCAAAAGTTTCGTTCAGTTTTTCATAACCTTGTAATACATCATGAGCAAATTGCTGAAACTCCTGTTTTATTTTTTGGCTCTTTTCGGAAATTATTTTTTTTGTCCATTCAGCTTTTACTGATTCTATTATCTGGCTACGTTCTATTTTAAGCTCATCATCCAATTCAGGCAAAAGGCTAATTTCGCTTGGGTTTGGACATATTTGAGTATAAATTTCAATTTCGCCATTGGTTGTTTTTTCGGCTGTAAGCCTGGCAAAAGTATGTTTTGCTAACCCATCAACCCTTTGGTCAATCATACAATAATCAAAAGGAGCTGATTGTGTGTAGCTGCTTTTAACACTCACCTGGCTGTAATTCTTATCTATGTATTGGCTTACCAGTTCATCATCAAAATCATACTGCACTCCATCTACGATGGCACTATTAACAAATACATAACAAGTAGCAAAAACATTACTATTCAAATGAATTTTAAAATAATCTTTTGTGACTCTGGTTAAATCCAATATTTGTTTTATTTCACTATCGCCGGCTTTGCCAATTTCTGGTAACACCTTTTCAATCAAAAAACGAAGGCCATTAAAACTTGGATTGTTTGCCCAATAGTGCTTATCAATCCCGGGACTGATTTTTACAAGCGTTTCGATCAGTAAATTATTAAACCTGGCTACAATAGGTTTTAGTTGCTCTGTTTTCATAGCTTTTAGATTAATTTTTTAGCTGCCTCGGTCTTAGTTGAATTATCGAAGCTGTCGAGATAGATTTGTGTATCTGATTCGCTGCTGTGTCCCATCATTTCGCTAATTATTGCAGTTCCTATGTTTTCTTTTTTCAAGATAGTAGCAAAACTATGTCGGGCTACGTAGCTAGTAATATGTTTTTCAATGCCCAGCATTCTTGCTATATCGCCCATTTCACAATTAACGACCTTTAGCGCGGTCTGTATCCTTGTTTTAATTTGTTTTGGGGTTTTGTGTATTTCAGGATTAAGGATTGGGAAAGCATACTTATTGCCAAAGTTGTTATTTTGGTAAATATTGAGAATGTCTAAAGCATAATTGGAAAGTGTCAGCTTGATAACTTTTTTCGTTTTTAACCTGCGATAAGTTAATAGGGTTTCATCGTCATTATTTTCAATGTTCACAAGCTCTAGATGGGCAATATCACTGAAATTCATTCCATAACAAAAATATGAGAATAGCCAATAATTGCGGCTATCAAAACCGGGTTGCCCTGGCTCCATTTTATAGTTAAATATTTTTAATAGGTCTGCTTTGGATATTGCCCGTTTTTCAGTTTCCAGGTTCAGCTCCTTCCAAATGAAATTTTCAAAAGGATCATTGTCTAAAGATTCTTCTTTTCTTGCACGGTTAAATAATGCTCTTAGGGTTCGCAAGTACATGCTTATTGAAGTGTCTTTTAATGCCTCATTTGAACATTGCTCCTTAAATTTATTCAAATCTTTCAAGCTCACTTTTTTCATTTCAACTTCACCTTTGAAAAACTTGTAAAACTTGCTTTTAGTGAACTGATAGGCTTGCATATTGCCAATTTTGCCGGATTTCTCCAATCGTTCAATGACCTGATCAAAATATTCAAACAGATATAATTCTTTCTTTTGTTTTACAAATTCCTCTGCAAACTCATCAAATGTAAATCCAGCATCATCGTTTTTTTCGTTCAGTTCAGAAACAATATCCTGTGCTTGTTTCTGGAATTTCACCAATCGTTTATTTGATTTGTTGTAACCAGGAAATTTAGTGTTGAATTGATTATTCCTTTTATCCCATTGTCCAGGTGCGCATTTAAAATTATCAGGGAAATTGTAATACTTTGTTTTCCTGTCAATGGTTAGCCTTAAATAAATCGGGCTGGTTCCATCATTGTATTTTCTACTACTAAAATGAACAATTTTTATTGTCGCCATATCACTAAAGTTTAAACATAGTTTAAACAAAAGTAGAATAAATCAGCATATCAACGGCAAATAATGAAAACAAAATACTAACGAAAGTGTCGTTGTAATCTGGTAATAAGCCTAATATGAAAACAAATGGTTAATAGCGGAAAGGTCAAATTATTGCTTGACAGGCAAGAGGTCACTGGTTCGATTCCAGTACGCCCCACATTGAAAGAAGTTAAGAAAATCTTAGCTCCTTTTTTATTGGTTTGAATCAAGAATAGGCAACCTTTCAAAACCCAAAGGACAAATTCCAAAATTCTACACAAGTATGGGCTTTGTGCTTTCCCAAACGGTTATTTTACTACTTTTGGCAGTATGAAATGTACTGTGAAAAGGCAGAAAATTTTTAAAAGAATCACTGTTGTCCGGCAAAAACTTGTTAATCCGCTACGCGGAATTTGAGAAAACATTAAACCCTTATTCTACAATACTTTATCCGCTACGCGGAATTCGCCGTAGGCGATTTAGTATTTTAGCACAAAAGTAATCCTCAAATCTTCTATACCTTGCAGAGGTTCTACCGATAGTGGGGTTTTTACATTTATAAAATATTTAACCGGACAGCAGTGAAAAAGAATAAAGAATAGTTGTCGCTTGACCGCGTCTTTCTATTCCCAAAGTTTTGGAACAAGACTAAGAAAACGTCAAAAAATACTTCTTAAGAAAAACTCCATTCTTAGAAGTTCTTCGTGGAGCCAGTATCCCGATGAAAGCTGCCTGAGCCTGAAACAATAGTCTGAGCAGTGGTTTACCGACCTACCAGGTATAACTTAATTTGGTACTGGCAGGCGTCAATTGTTCCTAATCCCTTTAACTTCATAATTACGGCCACCACCTAACCCACCTATACCAACATAAAACTCAATCGTATCAAGGTGCATAAACTTACCATGATGAAGATAATGAATTCCTGATCTTGTTGTTAAGATTCCGTTTTTATTTATCAATGAGGTAATTTTTTTATTTGGAGAAAATATTAATGTTATTTTTTCATTTGGGTTCTCATGACTATCGTCATCATTATAGTAATCATCTTCGCTATCAATTAATTCATATTTACGAATCACTCCGTTGTAGAAAGAAGTATCATAAATTGGTGGCACGGGATTAACTGTCCAAAATTCGCTCACAACTTTGAAATTAAAGTTCCCAAGATATTCAGTTCGAAAATCTGGTCTCTGATTATTATTCTCTTTCTCACAACTGACTACAATCAATAGAATTAGAAGAGTCAAGGTAGCTATAAAAAACGTTTTTGTTGATTTCATAATTCATGTTTTTGTGGTTTTTTTAAATGTTTTCCAGCGTTTGTGCTAATTTATTATTTTGCTTATTTTTTCATTTCTCGCGGCAAAAGGTACAATTACCCACTAGGCTTTGGGTGTGTATGTATGCCTTTTGCCAGTTAGCCGAAATCGTCCAAAGGATTGATGATTATTCTTAATTTTTCATTTGTATCATGATCATGAAATTCCTTTAGATTCGAATGGGTGAACCTCATGATTAGCCTTCTATTAAAACTATAATTCTTTTCAAAACGTAGGATCTCCATAGGGGTGTGGCGGTGGGAGCCAATAGCCGATGCGATCAGAGGATGCCTCATTTGTCAAAAAAATTTAATTATTTGACAATAATAGGGAAATTTCGTTTGGAAGGCTTTTAGTTTTTGTCGTCCCGGAAAAGCCATCTGTTCAAATTGTGCATCATGCTTTGCCGGCCTTCACAAATCCTGTTTTTGAGCAAAAGTCAATGGTTGCAGGAATACTCCATTGTCCGAATTCCTAAATTCGACACGGATTTGGTAATTGTGTGGACTTGATAGAATCCCCCGCCTCTACTCCACCAACACCTTCCTTACACTGCTACCTTTTTCGGTGATCACTTTGAATAAATAAATGCCACGCTCCAAATTGGAAATATCCACATTAAGCCTGAGTGCATCAGCTTGGGTTTCAAAAACAGTCTGCCCCATTTGGTTGAAGACAAACAGGTGCTGAATGGCTGATTCCGAATGGATGTTGATGTGGTTGCTTGCCGGATTGGGGAAGATTAGAATAGCACTTGCCGGTAGTGCCGGGTTTTCAATTCCTGTTAGAATAGAAATATCCATCATCTCACTTTGAAGAATGTTTTTGTTGCTGTCGTCCTGCACAAACACAATTACGGCCAGGTCGGCAGGCTCTTCCATAAAGGTTTGGCTCATGTTGTAGCTTTCAGTTATTGCAACGGTATTCCCAATGGTCAGGGCTTCCAGCGTGGTACCGCTTGCATTGGGCAGCATCTTTAGCATCACATTGTTAAATTCCGTTTCGCCATTGGTGGCGACATTGCCATGCGTAGTTTTTTCGACTACAGCAATGTGTAGTTTCAGGCCGGCAGCTAAATTTTCGGTTACATTGATGTTGGCATCGATGGTAACATTCCCGTCGGGATCGATATAAGCCGTTACAATATCAATGGCCATCGTGGTTGGCAGTCCAATGTAGGAATCGTAAACGGCCTGGGTCATGCCTGCCACCCATTGTGAATTTGAGTTGATGTATAATTTTGGTGCCTGGCTGTTGCCGTAATAGTTTGTCCTGACGCTACATTCGGGCGTATAATAAGGGTCGCCGACACCCGGCCAGTTCACCTGGTATTTTATAAGGCTATGTGTTATCGGATTTGCCGCCAAAACGGCATCCAGAGCCGGATTCTGCATGGCGCATGGGGCGCAGGTTGAGCTTGTAAACTCTTCGTAAAGCGGCTGTTTAAAAATTACATTTTCGAGTATCTCCATTGTGGACGTTGCCAGGTCGTTATCCGGATTTTCATCACCCGCCAGGGAAGTTGTCAGGTTTACGGTATAGGTTCCGACTATTGCAGTCCAACGCGGAAAGGTAAGCACTTTGCGCTCAAAAGAAGGAAGGTCGGCAACGGTCATAGTTTCGGTATAAACTACAGTGGATGTCGCGTCAAGGATTTCTACCGTAGCATCAAACGAAATTGTTTCTGAACCCATATTGGTAAGCACGGCCAGCGGCGCGATTTTGTCAGTGTAGCCGGCCAATGAAGGAACCAGAATGTTGGTAGCCTCTGCATCGTAGGCAAGGTTTTCGTTGAGCATAATATTATCGAGATGCCAGGAGAATATCTTTGATGAATTGCCGCTGAACGTAAATGCTATCTGGAAACTATAGGAGCCGAGATCGTCATTTTCGATGGCAACAAAAACTGTTTCGGGGCTAATGGAACCATCGACGTCCACCGACCACACCTCATTCCAGTTGGTACCATCGCCGGTGGTTTCGACCAAAAGCGTGTAGCCGCTGCCATAGTCGTGCGCAAAATGGTTGAATTGTAATATTACCATTTCATCGGGTGTTGTAGCAATTATGGGCGTGACGAGTTTAGAATTTCCGGTGAAGCCGGGCAGCCCCGTAAAAACAGCTTCGGGAGCTACACCTCCGGCAAGATTGCTTGCACCTGCAGCCCAGTTTTGCTGGCCGACACCAACGGTTGACCATCCCGAAGGAGGAAACGTTCCTGTGGAAAAGTCTTCTGAGAAAATCAAGCTTCTCGAATCCGATGCCTGTTTCGGATTTTCATTGCTAATGGTTTCGCTGGGTGGCGCTTGTTTTTTACTTTGCGAAAAAGCAACAAATGAGGACATTAAGAATAGGATTGCAATGAGTGTGTTAATGGTAGATATTTTCATAAAAATAGTTTTAGTGTTTTGTATTAAAGTCAGTTAGCAATTACTAACAATTAACTCTACTTTTATTTCAATAGTATCTCATCCGGCAAAGTCGATGCGTCCCAATTGGAGCTTGTATGATCTTAGGGCTTTTAAGCACCCGTGTGGCTTATGACTTACAAATTATGCCCAATCCTTAGTCTATTTTACATTTGAATCAGAGCGCTTCAAGTGGTGAATAATTTTAGATATTTTTGCCGCTTCATTAAAAATAAATGTTTTAAAATTTAAAATCGCACTTAAAATGAAGAAAATTACACTCTTATTATTCAGCTTTATCCTCTTGGTTGGCACCGCTAACGCTCAAACCCTAGCGGAGTTATTGGATCGTTTGGCTGTAGCTGCCAACAACAACTTGGGACAAGAACCGGCAAATCTTTTTACCGTCGATGAGCAGTCGATGTTGCAGGAATATTTCGAAGCTACCTATCCCGCAACTACATTTGACAATCGCGCTACTGGTGATGTTTACGCCGTGCAGATTTATGGTGGTTGCGATCCACGGGGCTTTGGATATTTTCCATTAGCCGGCCCTTTTAACATGAGTATGATTAGTTCTACCCATACCGTTTTTTATGCAGGCGATCAGGATGGGGCGGGCAATTTATTCGGATTTGCTGTCGAAGGTTTTATTGATGAAGTGGTAACGCTGGTAAAAATAAATACGGAAACCGGTGAAGAAACTACCATTGATACATTGGACATTTATGCACAGGAGAGCCACATGCCAACGGGCATGGCGTGGAACTATGCCAATAACACGATGTATGCGATAAGCTCCAACAGCGACCAAACCAGACTCTATACAGTGGATTTAGAAACGGGTGCACTTACCCTGATTGGCGAAACAGGCAATCCGAAAGGTATTTGGCTGGCAATCGACAATTCCGGCAATGCGTTTATAGTGGATGTGGGAACTGATTATCTCTACTCCGTCAATTTAGAAACCGGAGCTGGTACACCGATTGGGCCGATAGGAACAAATATTTCCTTTGGGCAGGATGCAGATTTTGATCCGGAGAGTGGAATATTATACACCATCGGTTATCATGGCGGCGGGTCAAACCGCCTCTATTCCGTCAATACTGCCACTGGTTTATACACGAGCCTGGGCGCTGTGAACAACGACTGCGGCCAATTTGGTCTGGTTTCAATTCAGGGCGAACCGGTAGGAATAGTCGAAAACTTCGTGCAAGGTTTTTCCTTTTATCCTAACCCGGCTACTGGCATCGTTAATCTGAAGTCAGTAGAAAACATCGGCACCGTCAGCATTTACGATCTTTTGGGTCAGCGGGTAATCGAAAGCCGCGTTGATGGCACCGATGCGCAATTGGATATTTCGGCGCTAAGCAAAGGAACGTACATTTTGAAAACTGATGTGAACGGCGAATTAAGAACCAGCAAGCTTATCAAAAACTAAGAATAGAACATTGTAATACCAAAAAAGCCATCCCGATTTTGGTTGGGATGGCATTTTTTATTCAGATGACGCTAAAATGTTTGTGGCGGGTGAGGGGTAACGGCTGGTATATGAGCTTTGGCGTTTCTCTGCACGAACCTCTCCAAATAAAAACTGGCTTTGGAAAATCCGCAAGATTTTCCAAGTTAAGACTGACCAAGCCCTAGCTTAAATACTGTGTTGGCTGTAGTTATTATTCATATTTATTTCTTTAAATTCCAATTTTACCTTGTCTTGTATGTGTTTATGGTCAAGAAAATATTGTAACCAGAAATATTTAATTTTTAAAGATTCAGTAAATGTAAGTTTCAATTTAGTTTTGGCTTTTTTAGCGAAATTTGATTCAACATCATTTACTACAAGAGTGAAAATTAGTTTTTTGTCAGAAGATTTGTATTGTTTTAATAGTTTATTAGATGCCTTGTATAGAATCCAATCTATTTGAGATTTTCCTATTTTATTTTTAAAAAATTTACATTGAATAAAGTTTATGTGATTTTCATTTTCAGCAATTAAATCTATTCCTCCATCTAAAAAACCTAGATTAAGTCCATCATATTGCACTTTATAACCTTCTTCTTCTAAATGTTGTCCAACAAATTTCTCATAAACTTGTCCCCATTCACTTGGAGAAATTTCACAAAAATTTATAGTTTCTGGTTTATTTATAATCTCAATTTTATTTTCAAGATTATTAAGAATTATCTTTCCTGATTTTAAAAATTTTTCAATTCCCATTTTTTAATAGTATTGAGCGGTTTAATCATAGGCAATTTGTTTTTATGACCCCTTTCTGTCTATTAAATGACCCGAATTTGGTACATTATGAAGACATTTCGTCTTTTTCTTGAAGGTGCCATTTATTGTTTGTTTTTGTTTCATTCGTCAAAATTAATTAAATTTCCAAATCATCCACCCAGGCCAAATCTTTCAGAGTCTCAAAAACGCTGTTCAGTTTAAAATCGCTTTGGGCGATGTACCAAAACCTGTGGCTTTGGCTCGATGCAGCTCCCCTAATAGTTTTTACTTTGCCAATGAGCGCAAAATCCTTCTCAAAATTCATCCTCACCAACGGTGTGTCGCGGTGAGAGTCAATGGCCAATGTGATGATAAGATCCTTCATTCGCCTGGTTAATTTAATTGCGCGGTAAATGTACAACTATTTCATTTGGATTGATTCTAAATTTTATGATTTTAAGACCTTGATCATTGAAGGGGTCGGAAGCGCTTAAGTTTGTAGTTTTGCGCTTGGTTTAAAAATGAATAGTAACGCTTCCCCTCGAAGCTCCTGCTGGATAAGCATCGTCAGCATTTACGATCTTTTGGGTCAGCGTGTAATCGAAAGTCGCGTTGATGGCACCGAAGCGCAATTGGATATTTCGGCGCTAAGCAAAGGAACGTACATTTTGAAAGCTGATGTGAACGGCGAATTAAGAACAAGCAAGCTCATCAAAAACTAAGAATAGAACATTGTCATATCAAAAAAGCCATCCCGATTTTGGTTGGGATGGCTTTTTTTTGATTCAGATGTTTCTTAAATTTTTGGGACGAATGAGAGATAACGTTTTGCAGCTATGGCACGTGGCCGTTCACTACTCAAATTTATGTTGATTTCTTTTATGTTCAATTTATTAATCATATGTCTTAATGACCTTAATGCGGCCATGTGCTTTTAGGTGCTGCTATCGTGCGGTTTATTTTATTCTTTTATATCTAATCTCTGATTTTTTTGGGTTTGAATTTGATTTTGCAAGTCCAATGGTATTCTTGTCTATAAACTCCGCTTTAAACTCTTCAGTTGTTCCAAGTTCATAGATTGCAAAGAATTCTTTTCCTATTTTTTTCTCTTTCAATTTGAATTGATAATTTGATGACCTGAAAATTTCTGAAACCCAAATATCATTTGAGTCAGAAAAAAACTTAACATATTTGTTCTCATTTAATTTAATAATTCGTCCTTCAAACTTTCCATTTTCTTTTTGAATTGAAACTTGAATTCCATTAAACATTTCTCTACCTGTCAATTCCCAAGTTCCAATAAAGTCATTGTCTGAAATCTTCTCAAGTTCTTGTGAACAGGAACTAAAAATCAAAATTGAAATAAGCGAATAAATTAATTTTTTCATATGTTCTTTATCTTTTTAATATGCACGGTAACGGTATGCGGCTATGGTGCGTGCCGCATTTCTACTACTATTTTTCTTGATTTGCATCATCTTTATTTTTACTATTAATTTTCTTAATTCACACTATCTGTGGCATGCACTATGAGGCGCTGTTAGCCTTTCGTTTTTATTTATTCAATTATCTATTCATATTAATTTCAGCAAGCATACAGTCAATATATTTTATATGTCTATTTGCCATTAAAGCAAAATAGATAACCTCAGGTATCTGAATGAGCAACCATGAAATTAAGGAAACAAATATGCCTAATATTATTGCCAAAAAACTTAACCCTGGAAAACTCAATTCAAATAGACTATGTAAAACTAAAGCTATTAACCTTAATACAAAGGGTATTAATGTTAATATGAAGTATATTTCAAAAAATATTGGACTATTCTTATAGAATGTAATATCTTCAGCTATTTTCAAATTGAAAACCTTTTTCCCAGAAATACTTACTTTCAAAGTATCAGAGTCTGATCGGTAAGTTTGAAAATCTTTTTTTAACATTGTCTCGCAATCATCAATTGAATATCCTCTTTCATTTGGTATTCTAATTAATGGAATAGATGAAATAATTGTTCTCATGTGCATTTATTTTTAATTGTTTCTTAATAAAATGAAGCCTAACGTATGTGTATAGTGCGTATTCCGCTTATTTCTGCTTTAGTATGCGACAAACTTCCGCTTACACACCTATATTCGGCACAGAAGCGGAACTTCTTGTATGTCGGGTTAAATGATATCATCCAGTGGATTTTTAAATTTTTTAAAAGAATCTTCTGTAACGTGGGTGTAAATTTCGGTGGTGTTTGAAGTTTCGTGTCTTAGGCTCTGGGAAAAGAAGGCAAAATCCTTCTCAAAACGCAGGCGCACCACTGATGAGTCGTGGTGAAAGTCGTTAGCCAATGTGATGACAGGAGCCTTCATTTGCCTGGTTAATTAAAATGCGCGGCTAAATTAAAACAATTTAATTTGGAATGATTCTAAATTTTATGAATTTAAGACCTTGATCATTGAAGGAGTCGAAAGCGTTTAAGTTTGTAGTTTTGCGCTTGGTTTAAAAATGAATAGAAAACGCTATGAAACGCTTCACCACACTGCTCCTACTCATCATGCTCGTTTCGGGCACATTGTCCGCTCAGGTCGAAATTACTATTGAAGATTACAACTGCGCCACCGGCTACCTCCACAAAAATTATTACAACAAAAAGGTGTTCAATCTGAATATCCGTGCCAACTGGTTTCCGGACAGCACGGGCGTATGGTGGATCCGTCAATCGGCGGATGAGAAACAGTTTCTAAAAATAACTTTCCCTGATCTCGCGCAGTCACCGCTTTTCGATCATCAGAAGCTGGCTCAGTTACTGTCGGATTCGCTGGGCGCTAAGATCGAAGCCAACGACCTTCCTATTGATAAAATAGATTACAAAAGTGCCGGCAAATTACTGATAACAGCGCGAGGGAAAACCTGGCTGCTCAACACTGAAAACCATTCGCTGGAGCTGCCTCCCGCCAAAGCAAAAACCAACGACAACGAAAAGGCTTCGCCCGACAAAAAGTGGCTTGCTTTTGCAAAAGATTATAACCTGTTCGTTAAATCAACCGAAACCGGAGCGGTGAAACAGTTGAGTACCTCCGGCCGCGAGGGTTACGAATATGCGACGTGGTTTGAGTGGGACGATATCATCGAAGGCGAAAATGGCGAACGGCCTCCTCATTTCGATGCTACCTGGTCGGCAGACAGCAAGTGGCTGATGGCCAATATTTGCGACATGCGTTCGGCGCAAAAGATGTATCTGCTCGATTGGAGCATCGACACTCTGTACCGGCCCAGGCTGCTGTCGTATTTCCGTGGCTCGCCCGGCGACACCGGCATGATTTATATAGAGCCGGTGTTTTTTGATGTGGGCAGCGGAAAGGAAATTAAAACCGGCCTGCCACGCAGCACGCACATCAATAGCATTGAAGTAACGTGGTCAGAAACGCCGGGCAAGGTTTATCTGGCGCAGCAAAGCAGAGGCTACAAAACAATGCATCTTTATAGTTTTGATCTGAAAACAGAAAAACTTGATGAACTTTATCAGGAAAGCAGCGAAACCAATATTGATAACTTTCATTATGAGTTTGCCGAAGAGAGTAGCCTCCTGTTTTTCCTCTCCGAAAAGAGCGGCTGGCGGCAGTTGTATAGCCTCGACCTAAAAACCAAAGCGGAGAAACCGATCACCAATGGCGCATTCGTTATCAACAGCATCGAGCGTATCGATGAAAAAGCTAGGAAAATATGTTTTATGGCTTCAGGCAAAGAAGAAGGCCGGAATCCCTATTATCAGCTTTTATACAGCATTTCGTTCGATGGGGAAAATTTAAAACTGCTGACTCCGGAAGACCGGAATCACCTTGTAAGTATGTCGCCGGATGGCAATTATTTCGTCGATAATTTTTCGACGGTAAATATCCCGACAACTACTGTTTTGAGAAGCACGGACACGGGGAAAATTTTAATGACCCTGGGCAATGCTGACATCAGTGGTTTCCCGCGATGGACGTCCCCCGAGATATTTACTACCACGGCGCGTGATGGGAAAACCACGATATACGGAGCCATCTGGAAACCCGAAAATTTTGATCCGGCAAAGCGCTATCCCGTTATCGAATGTAGCTACACCGGCCCACATACGCATCAGTTCCCAATCAATTTTTCGCAAGCCTTCAGCTACCAATCCTATGCTGAGCTGGGCTTTGTGGTGCTGGTTGTGGATGGGCTTGGCTCTTCGGGACGTTCCAAAGCGTTTCACGATTATTCGTATAAAATCTGGGCGGAAACCTGGAAGACCACGTACTTGCCATTAAGCAAATAGGAAGGCAATACAGTTGGATCGACACTACCCGCGTAGGAATTTTTGGGCATTCGGCCGGTGGCTACGACGCTGCGCACGCGCTGCTGGCCTATCCCGATTTTTATAAAGTTGCCGTGGCCAGTTCTGGCGACCACGACCACCGCATGGAAAAAGCCTGGTGGCCCGAAATGTATATGGGCTGGCCGGTGGATTCGGCGTATCATCTACAATCCAATATCACCATGGCGGGCAATCTGAAAGGCAAACTATTACTCGTCCATGGCGGCATAGATGAAAACGTAAATCCTTCCGCCACTTTCAAGTTAGCCGAAGCATTTATAAAAGCCGACAAACAATTTGACATGCTCATTCTTCCGAGCCAGCGCCACGGATATACCGGCGCCGCGCTGAAATATTTCACCAAAGCGCGCTGGAATTATTTTATAAAAAACCTAAGAGGCGTTGAGCCAATTTGGGAGATTGAGTGGGAGGATTGAAGAAAGTCGGCAGGCGGCAGGCATTGATCCAAAACATCGAAAACCTCGCAAAGGGAAACGTGCGGTAAAAGTGAATACCTTTCACAGAGTAACACTGTGTTCTACACCGAGTAACACTGTGAAATTCTATCTAACCCAGGAACACCCCGACAACTATTCTTCGTAAGCGTTCAGGTTTTTTTGCAGAACTCCCTTTACACGTTCCCTGAAAGACGCTGGCTCCATCACTTCTACATTTGCGCCCCAGCCTAAAATGATACCGATAAACTCATGATTTATCGAAAGCAGATATTCGAAATCATGCGTATCACCGCCATTCTGTATCAATTTCTGACTGCTGTGGATGGGTTGGGTGAGGATGTATTTTCCGATGTTGTTTTTGAATCGCAGTACAATCTGCTCAGGTTCTCCTTGCGGGACATTGACGCCGATAAATTTTTCAAAATAAAGTTCAGGGTTGAAAATCTTATGCGTAAAAGTGTGCAAGTGCAGGCTTTCGATTGCCCGAACTCTTTCAAGCCCAAAGATTCTGATAGCGTCCCGCTCCTCGCAATATCCCACCAGGTACCACCGGAATTTGTATTCTTTAAGGCAATAAGGATGCACCGTAAACATCTGAACTTCATCCTGCCAAAAGGAGTGGTGTTTTAATGATATCACGCGCTTGTCGCGAATGATTGGGATCAGTTGGTCGATGTATTCCATCCCTTGTGTGGGAGGATTTTTCTCAAACTCGATAAAATCGATGGTGTTATTATTTGCCTGCATTTTATGGTAGTTGATCAGGCGGATAACCTTGTCGATAGCTCCGCTGTAACTTTTAAAAGCTTTTACCTTTCCATACTGGTCCAGCAGGCTTGCTGCAAATCTCAACTTATTAAGATCATCGTCATTTACCGGAATACGGTCGATAGAATAATCGAAGTCGGAATAAATGTATCCGGCTCTTTGATGACAGTATTCGATCGGAGCACGATAATTAAGCCCTTCGCTGTAACGCATGGCATAAATGTCATTTTCGACGGTGCGGAGGCTCACCGACAATCCGAGCTTTTCAGAGCAAGCATCGGCAATCTCTTTTTTGGTGACTGATTTCCCATTCATCAGCAGCTGATCGATAATCTTGTATCGGATAATTGCATTCTTATTTTTAGGCATAAAAAATTATTTTTTAGTACACAAATACACGGTGTTGTCATGCTCTAATTTTGTGTTTCCAAAATTAACCATAAAACACGTCGCCAATGAATTTTACAGACCACATCGAACAAATTGTCCAAAAGTCGAAAGAATCAGCGCTTTCGGGCAAGAAGCTTAAAGCGCTTGCGCCCAATGTAAAACCTCTGACCGATTTTTTGAATTGCACCCACAACCAGGCAGTGCTTTTCTCAATCATCTTTTATCTAACGCTCGAACGTGGTAGTGCCGACCTTTCTGACTTAGCCAACCATTTTGAAGTTCCCGTTATGCGTTTGCTAAAATACAAACACGATTTGGATCAGCTCACAAAGAAAAAGCTTATCCGACAAGAGGACAGCAGAGGTCCGTTTACTTCACGTGCAGGCAGTTTTTCCTATTATGTACATCATAGCATCCTTGATGGAATCCTGAAAAAGAAGCTGGTGGGAAACCCGGGCATGATCAAAGACAATTTCGACTTTCTGGTAAGAGCTTTTGCCGTCATGGAAGATGCTACTGATAATGGAGGCGGATACGAGATTCTAAAAGATGACTTGATGACCATTTGCAAAGAGAATAAGAAGCTAACGATTGCCAAAAAAATTCTGGGTTCGGATATGAATGAATACGAAGTCCTGATTTTGATTTTTGTTGCTTACAAGCTCCTCAATGGTGAAGATGACATTCCGATATCTGAAGCCTGTTACTTTTTGGATAATGACAAACATTTTCAGTTGAGTGTGAGAAGGAGCTTATTGAATGGCAATAGTTCATTGCTCAAGCGTGGTCTGATTGAAACTACACCTGGTATGTTTCGCAACGAGAATGATTTGAATATCACCGACAAGGGCTTGGAATATCTGCTGGGAGCCGACGCTGAGCAATTATCACTGAAATCGCAAAAGGTAAAAACCGAAATCCTACCTGAGAAAATAAGACCTGTAAAGCTGTTTTTAAACCACAACGAAAAGCAGCAAATGCAAGCTATACAAGGACTTTTTGAAAAAGAAAATTTCAATGGAATCGTAGAGCGGATGAAGGACAAGAACATGAAAGCCGGGTTCACGGTGCTTTTGTATGGTGATCCGGGAACCGGAAAAACAGAAAGTGTATATCAATTAGCACGTGAAACCGGTCGTAGTATTTTGCCGGTAGAAATCAGTCAGACCAAGAGCATGTGGTTTGGTGAATCAGAAAAACTTATAAAGGGCGTGTTTGAAAGTTATCGCCGGTTGCAGGAGGGCAGCAGGGATTATCCAATCTTGCTTTTTAACGAAGCCGACGGGATCTTTGGCAAAAGAACCACCAACATGGAGTCGGGAGTTTCGCAAACGCTCAATGCCATGCAAAACATCATCCTTCAGGAGATGGAAGATTTTGAGGGTCTGATGATCGCCACCACCAACCTCACCGACAACCTCGACAAAGCTTTCGACCGCAGGTTTTTGTATAAAGTAAAATTTGAAATCCCCGATCTGAATACCCGCATTCAAATTATGCAGGAAAAAATCCCCTTCCTTTCCCCCTGCGCCATCGGTCAACTCTGTGAGCAATTCAAGCTCACAGGGGGCCAGATGGCCAATATTGCCAAGAAGTGCAACATCCACGAACTGCTCGGCGGCAGCCTGCCGAACCTTCAACAAGTTGGCGCCTTTTGCCGCGAAGAACTTGGCCTGACGACGAAAACAAAACTTGGATTTTAAATATAATTAGTAATAACGCATTAAAACTTTTAAAAATGGAAGACTTAACTATCGACCCAAAAGAAAAAGAAAAACTTGTAAGCGATCTGCACTTCTGGCTGTATCAGCTTGATGATTTTAACGACATCGACATGCTGTGCCACCTTACGAATATGAGTAAGGACTGGGAGGACGAAACAGATCGAAATGCTGAGGATGGGAAAACAAAATAATGAAATGTAATTTTTAATAATGAATTTTATTTTCTAAACGCCCGCGCTACCCCTCATTTCCGCCAGCCGGCGGAGAAGCCTCCCGCACACTTTCGCTTGTGCGTTGGCAA